>VGAV01000568.1 GCA_016870695.1 Actinomycetota bacterium
GCTCAATGGATAGAGCATCTGACTACGGATCAGAAGGTTAGGGGTTCGAGTCCCTTCGGGCGCACACTGTGTTGAGACAGTGACAAGGCCCCGGCCGTGAGGAAACTCCGGCCGGGGCCTTTTTCCTTTCACGGGCGCGATCGTCGATCGCCCGGCACTCGCGCGGGCGGGGTCAGGCGGTCCCGGACTCCCGGTGCGCGATCTCGGTCCCCGTCGAGTGCAGCTGCATCACGGCGACCGCCTCGTGCAGCGAACCGATCGGCGTCTCGATCTCGTCGTAGTGGTGGACGAAGCCGTTGGCGTCCCGCGCCGTCACCGTGACGAGGGCGTACCCCTGCCGTGCTGCGCGCGTCTTACGCCCGATCCGTCGCTCCGCCATGTCCGCCTCCTCGATTGCTCAGAGGATAACCACGGGCACGCCGTCCGCCGCGACGACACCCGGACGTGCTAGGCGCTGGCCTTCTTCTTCTTGCCGGTGGGGGCTGGCACGGCCTCCGCCGGGCCCGACTCCGCAGAGTCGGAAGAGGCGGCATCCGGGGTCCCCTCCCCCGCGCGCGCGGACGCCTCGACCTCGGCGGCCCGCTCCTTCGCCCGACGCTTCGCCTGCGAGGCGAGGCGGGCGAGGTCGACCATCCGCAGCGCGTCCATCCGGGCGCGGCGCATCGTGGCGTACTCGGGGTCGGAGTCCGCGGTCATCCCCTCGACGTCGAGCCGTTGGGTGAGGTTCGCCTCGACGTCGCCCCACGCCGCGATGCGGGCGTCGGCCACGAGGGCGGCGACCTGCGCGGGGTCCTCGGCGCGGGCGCGCAGCTCCTTCGCCACCCCGCGCGACTGCTTGGCGCGGCGGCGGAGATTGCGGGTGTCACGGTCGCGGTAGTCGTGCGTGCCGGACGAGTCCGAGAACCGCCCCCACGCGCGCTTGCGCTGAGCGGTGACGCGGTCCGCCGCCTGGTCCTGCTCGTCCGCGAGGGACTGCAGCGTCTCGCGGGCGAACTCCGCGAAGGTCTCGTTGTCGTAGTGACCGCCGCGCGCGATCGTCTCGACGAGAATGCGGTTGCGCACGGCGAGCCGCGCGGCGGCCGTCGCGATTGACAGCCCCTCGGCGATGGCATCCTTCGTGCGGCCCACGCGACCTCCCGTTCCAGGCTATCGTCCACGGGCCTCGCCCCGTCGAGCCGGTCGCGCGGATCGTCCACCCTCGAGCGGTCGGCGGCCCGGGATGCCACAGCGCCGGCGGGCGAGGCGGGCCCGCGCCCGGCGGCGCGAGGACGCCACGGCCCCGGCCCTCGAGGCATGCCCCGACCCCGGTGGCGCGAGCGGCGCCGTCCCGTCGCGCCGGACGGCGTCAGGAGAGCTTCGCGACGACGGCGTCCACCCGGCGCGCCCGCGTCTCGGCGGCCTTCGCCCCCGTGACGGCGGTCACATGCGCCTTGCGCGCGCTCGGGCTGAGGGCGTCGAAGGCGGCACGGACCCCGGCTGCGTCCAACGCCGCCGCGAGGTCGTCGGGCACCTCGACGGTGCGCGGCGCGTCGTCGAGCTGCAGCTCGACCGTGATCGGGTCCCCGCCCGTCAGACCGGTCGCCGCACGCTTGTCGGACGAGAACGGGATGAGGTGGCGGCCGCCCATGACGGCGAGCGTGCTCGCGTACACGTATCCGTTGACGTCGACGGTGACGGCCGCGCGCTTGCCCCCGCCGAGTTCCTCCACGATCTCGGGAGGGACCTCGATGCCGGTGTTGTTGCCGCTCTGGAACAGCGTCGTCTCGAATCGCATGGCGCGAGTGTGTCAGACGACGACTTATCCCGCGAGCGCCGATCGCGCAAGCCCTCCCGGCGGCACCGCCTCCGCCGTAACGTCGTCGGTGTTGCGGAGGGCCTCGGAGAGTACTCGGGGGCCTTCTGTCGTATCCGGGTCCTACCCCATCGGGCGGATACGCGCAAACGCCAATCCGAATCCGGGATTGTCTCCGAAG
>VGAV01000569.1 GCA_016870695.1 Actinomycetota bacterium
GGTCTGTTGGCCGCCGGAATAAGCGGGGCCGTGACGGCGGCGGCATCCCCTCTTGACCCCTCCGACGAGAGCGCGGTCATCCGCCTGCAGGTCGACGTGCCCGTGCGGGCGGGGATTCCGGATGCCACCACCCCCGACCCCCTCAATACCCGAACCCCCGGTGCGGCCTCCTCGACGCCGGACGGACTCGCCGCGACCGGCGGGTCGCCGTGGCTGCTCGGCGGGGCCGCGGCCGTCGCCCTCGCGGCAATCGGCGCTGCGCTCCGGAGGCGCCCGCGGACGTAGGCTCCCGCCCCGCAGGGCCGGTGGGGCCGGTGGGGTGCTGCGCCGCGAGCCTGCAGGGCCGGTGGGGCTGGAGGGGCTGCTGGGACGCGAGCCTGCAGGGCAGGCGGGGCTGGTGTGTACTACGGGGGTGCAGGAGGTGGCATCCGTCCCACCAGTCCTGCAGACGCGCAGGTCAGTTCAGGACGACGCGCAGGTCAGTCCAGGACGTCGCCCAGGTCGTAGGCGCCGACGGACTCCAGCTGGTCGAACGTGCACGACCGGGCCTCGCGGTCGGGGCGCCACCGCTCGAACTGGACGGTGTGACGGAAGCGCATGCCCTCGAGCTGGTCGTAGCGGACCTCGACCACGCGCTCGGGGCGCAGGCGGACGAACGACACGTCCTTGGATGCCGAGAAGCGCGAACGGTCGGTCTCGCCGACCACCGCGTCACCGGCGTCGTCGCGCTCGACCAGCGGCTCCAGCTCGTCGATGAGCTCGAGCCGGCGCTTGTCGGTGAAGGCCGAGACGCCGCCCACTCCGTGGAGCCGCCCCTCGCCGTCGTAGAGGCCGACGAGCAGCGAGCCGACGCCGCGGCCGGACTTGTGGATGCGGTACCCGAGCACGACCACGTCGGCGGTGCGCGCGTGCTTGATCTTGAACATCGTCCGCTTGTTCGGCGCGTAGGCCTGGGCGAGCGGCTTGGCGATGACGCCGTCCAGACCGGCCCCCTCGAACTCGGCGAGCCAGCGACGCGCGAGATCGGGGTCGTCGGTCGTCCGGGTGACGTGCACCGGGTGCGGGACGTCGCCGAGCAGGTCGACGAGCTGGGCCCGGCGCTCGGAGAAGGGCTCGTCCTTCAGGTCGCGGTCGCCCCGGGCGAGCAGGTCGAACGCGATGAACATCGCCGGCGTCTGCTCGGACAGCATGGTGACGCGCGATGCGGCGGGGTGGATGCGCTGCGACAGCGCCTCCCAGTCCAGGCGCTGCGCGCCCGGCTCACCGCGGGCGACGACCACCTCGCCGTCGATGAGGCACGGCTCGGGCAGGATCTCCGCGAACGCCGCCACCAGCTCGGGGAAGTAGCGGGTCAGCGGCTTCGCGCCGCGGCTGCCGATCTCGACGTCCGTGCCGTCCCACGACACCAGGGCGCGGAACCCGTCCCACTTCGGCTCATAACTGAAGCCGCCCGCGACCTTGCCGTGCTCCGGCACCGCGGGCACCGACTTCGCCAGCATCGGCGCGGGGATGTCGTAGCCCATGGACTCAGCCCTTGCTCTCGTCTCCGGACAGAGGCACGGGGTTCGACCGCTTCTTCTTGCGCGCCCATTCGGCGGGCTTGTCGGGCCCGTTCCACACGGTGACGATGCCCCACACGACGGCGGTGAGCGGCACGGCCAGCAGGGTGCCCAGGATGCCGCCGATCGCGGTGCCGCCGGCGAGCACCACCAGCACGACGAACGAGTGCAGCTTCATCGAGCGGCCCATGAGCACGGGCTGCAGGAAGTTCCCCTCGAGCTGGTTCACGAGCACCACGATCCCGACGACGATCAAGGCGACGACCCAGCCGTTCGTGACGAGCGCGACGAGGGCGGCCAGGATGCCGGCGGTCACCGCACCCACGATCGGGATGAACGCGAGCATGAACACCAGCACGGCCAGCGGCAGGGCGAGCGGCACCTGCAGGATCGCCAGGCCGATGCCGA
>VGAV01000570.1 GCA_016870695.1 Actinomycetota bacterium
CGTGTCGTCGCGGTACAGGTAGACGCGCGAGTCGCCGATGTGTCCGATGACGGCGTAGTCGTCCACCATGACGACGGCGCTGACCGTCGTTCCCATGCCGGCAAGCTCGGGCTTGCGCGCGACCGTCTCGATGAGTTCGGCGGCCGTGTCGGAGAGGGCCTCGCGGATCGCCCGCTCGGCCTCGACCGTGGTCGAGAACGGCTGGTCCAGCTCGGTCAGGCGGTGGATCGCGAGGCTCGACGCGACGTCACCGCCGGCGTGACCGCCCATGCCGTCGGCCACGACGAAGAGGTTGGACCCGGCGTAGCCGGAGTCCTGGTTGTTGGAGCGCACCTTGCCCGTGTGGGAGATGGCCGCGCTCGAGCCCTGGAAGACCATGGAGGCGCGTTACTTCCTCAGCTCGAAGGTCGTCGCGCCCACCTTGATCGGGGCGCCGACCTTCACCTGCACCGGCGACGCGACGCGGGTGCCGTCGTGGAACGTGCCGTTGGTGGAGTCCAGGTCCTGCAGCATCCACTGCTCGCCCCACAGGACGAGACGGGCGTGGTGGCTGGAGGTGTAGTCGTCGCGGATGACCAGGCCCGACTCGCTCGAACGGCCGATGGTGAGCGGCTCGGTTCCGAGGGGCAGCTCGAGCCCGGCCTTCGGGCCGCTCGTGATGACGATGCGCGATACGGCGGCGGTCGTGGCGAGGCCGCCGGCCGGTGCCGGGGCGGCCGCGGGACGCTTGACCTGCGTCGTCACGGCGTCGGGCGCCGCCGTCGGCGCGGGGCCCGCGGGCGCGGCCTCGGGGGCCGGAAGCTTGCGGACCTTGACCCCGAACAGGTCGGCGCGCAGCGAGTAGACCACGCCGAAGACGAAGAACCACAACAGGACGAGGAAGCCGCCCTGCAGGAGGAGGAGTGTCAGCGGACTCATGAGAGGGGCCCTCGTTCCCGCACGTCGAAGACGCGCGTCGCGTCGGACGGCGCGGGCCGGCGCGGCGGCTGAGCCTGCGCGACGACACGGAACACGATGTTCGTGCGTCCGATGGAGATGGTCGAATCGGGCGGCAGGGCCGCCTCGCGCACCTTCTGGCCGTTCAGCGTCGTGCCGTTGGTCGAGCCGAGGTCGCGCACCATGGCGCGCTCGCCGTCCCAGAGGATCTCGACGTGCTTGCGGCTCGTGCCCGCGTCGGGGATGGTGATGTCCGCGTCGCTGCCCCGGCCGATCACGGTCCGCGAGGAGGTCAGCGGGTGCCGCGTGCCGTCGATGTCCACGACGCCGCGCCAGGCGACGCGGCCCTCGGTGGTCTGCGAGTCGACGCGGAGCGTCCCCGTGGAGAGGGAGTCGTCGCGCTCGATCGTGATGGCGACCGGGCCCGCGAAGGAGTAGCCCTGCGTGCGGGCGTGCTTCTGAACGAGCGTGTCGAGCTCCGTCGACAGCGCCGACCCGAGCGCGCTCATCTTGTCGTCGTCAGACGGCGACAGCCGCACGGTGAACGTGTTGGGCGCCAGGATGCGGTCGCGGCTGACCACGACGGCCTTCTTGTCGAGCTCGCTGCGGAGCGCCGACGCGATCTCCACCGGCTGGATGCCACTGCGGAAGGTCTTCGCGAAGGCGCTGTTGACGGCGCGTTCGAGACCCTTCTCGAAACTGTCGAGTAGTCCCACGAGACTCCTTCAGGCAGGCAGACCAGTAGGCACATCGTAGTCAGCACGGCTGTACAGGTCATGGATGCCTCGACCTCGCGCGTTTCGTGGCAGGGTCGCGGCCGTGATATTCTCGGGAAGTTGAGTGCGCGGCATCCCGTGCCGTGCCTCGCGCGAGTGGCGGAATAGGTAGACGCGCTGGCTTCAGGTGCCAGTGCCCGCAAGGGCGTGGGGGTTCAAGTCCCCCCTCGCGCACAGAACGACGAAGGCCCCCGGTCATCCGGGGGCCTTCGTCGTTGTGTGCCCGGGCGAGAGGCGTGCGACGCGCGCTCGA
>VGAV01000571.1 GCA_016870695.1 Actinomycetota bacterium
GGGCGTCCCGCCCGGCGTCATGCGAGCCGACGGGAGCGCCCGGGACGGATGCCACGGACACCTCGCCCGCACCCGAGCCGCTCCGGGAGGTCGTGGCGACTCCGCGCGTGCGGACGCGCGCGTCGTACCCGGCCGCGCGCACGGCGTCGACGAGCCGCGTCGTGTCGAGGTCGGAGGGGTACCGCACGCGCGCCGTCTCCGTCGCGAGGTTCACGGCCGCGTCGACGCCGTCCACGCGGCGGAGCTTCTTCTCGACTCGGGCGACGCAGCTCGCGCAGGTCATCCCCTCGATGTCGAGCACCGCCTCGGCGGTCCGTGCGGCGTCGGTGTGGTCGCTCATCGCTCCTCCTCCGGTCACGCGTAGAAGAACCACGATACCCCCTGGGGGTATTCCCGAGGCGGCGCCGGCCCGCGCCCGACGGACCCGAGGGCCAGGCTGTCCACCCCCGTCCGCCCCCCGCGGACCGCCCGTACAGTGAACGGGTGGCCGAGACGATGACACGCGAGCAGCGCATCGTCCTCGCGGTCGCGGTGCTCGCCTCGTTCGTGTCGTTCCTCGACGGCACGGTCGTGACCGTCGCCCTCCCCGCCATCGCGGAGGATCTCGGCGGCGGCCTGTCGACGCAGCAGTGGGTCGTCGACGCCTACCTCGTGACCCTCGGCGCGTTCATCCTCGTGGCCGGGTCTCTCAGTGACGTCCTCGGCCGCGTGCTCGTGCTCCGCATCGGACTCCTGGGCTTCGCGGCGACGTCGGTCGCGATCGCCGCGGCACCGAGTCCGGAGTTCCTCATCGTGGCGCGCGCCCTGCAGGGCGTCGCCGGGGCCCTGCTCGTCCCGAGCTCGCTCGCGCTCATCACCTCCATGTTCCGCGGCGCGGCGCAGGCGCGGGCCATCGGCATCTGGACCGGGGCCACGACCGTGGCCATGATCGCGGGTCCGCTCATCGGCGGCGTGTTCGTGGACCTGCTGTCGTGGCGGCTCGTGTTCCTCGTCAACGTCGTCCCCGTCGCCGTCACGATGTGGCTCCTGACCCGCGTGCCCCCGGCCGACCACCGCCGTCCGGACGCGCGCGTGGACGTCCTCGGCGCGGTGCTCTGCGCGGTGGGCCTCGGCGGGATCGTGTTCGCGCTCATCGAGCAGTCCGTGCTGGGCTGGTCGTCCCCGGCCATCTGGATGCCGCTCGCGATCGGCATCCTGTCGTTCACCGGGTTCCTCGTCCGCCAGCACCGTGGACGCGACCCCCTCATGCCGCTGGACCTCTTCCGCGCGCGCAACTTCTGGGCCGGCAACCTCGCCACCGTGTTCGTCTACGCGGCGCTGTCGCTGAACGGGTTCGTCCTCAGCGTGTACCTGCAGCAGGGCGCGGGCCTGTCCGCCACGCTCGCGGGACTCGCCTCGGTGCCGAGCACGCTCCTCATGATCGCGCTGAGCTCGCGGATGGGCGCGCTGGCCGGACGCTTCGGACCGCGCCTGTTCATGACGGTCGGCCCCGTCGTCATGGCGGTCGGCGCGCTGCTGCTGCTGAGCGTGCGCGAGGACTTCGACTACTGGACGCAGGTGCTCCCCGGCGTCGTCGTCTCGGGCCTCGGCCTCACCATGACCGTCTCCCCCCTCACGGCCGCGGTCCTCGGCGCGATCGAGTCCGAACGGTCGGGCATCGCCTCGGCCGTCAACAACGCCGTCTCGCGGGTGGCGGGGCTGCTGGCGATCGCGGCCGTCTCCGCCGTGGTGGGCGGCTCCCTCGATCTCGACGGTTTCCACCGCGCCGCCGTCGTCACCGCCGTGCTCCTCGCGCTGGGCGGGGTCGCGGCCTTCGTCGGCATCCGGAACCGGCGCGAGGAACGCGCCCTGCGCTGAGCACCCGCGCCGCGGGCGCGGGTCAGCGGAGGACGGCGCGCACCCGGTCGACGTCGAGCGCCATCTGCGTCAGCAGCGCATCGATGCCGTCGAATGCGGTCA
>VGAV01000572.1 GCA_016870695.1 Actinomycetota bacterium
GGTCGCGGCCTGCGTCGGCATCCGGAACCGGCGCGAGGAACGCGCCCTGCGCTGAGCACCCGCGCCGGGGGCGCGGGTCAGCGGAGGACGGCGCGCACCCGGTCGACGTCGAGCGCCATCTGCGTCAGCAGCGCATCGATGCCGTCGAACGCGGTCATCTCCCGCACCCGCTCGACGAACCTCACCTCGACGTGGTGCCCGTAGAGGTCCAGCCCCGTCTCGTCCAGCACGAAGGCCTCGACCTGCCGGGCGTGCACGTCGTCGAAGGTCGGATTGGTGCCGACGCTGATCGCGGCGGGATAGCTGATGCGGCGGCCGCCGTCGGCGTCCACCAGCCAGCCCGCGTAGACGCCGTCCGCGGGCACGAAGCCCTCCAGCTCGGACGACAGGTTCGCGGTCGGGTAGCCGAGCTCCCGGCCGCGCTTCAGGCCGTGCACGACCTCGCCCCACACCGACGGAGAGCGACCGAGCAGCTTGGTGGCCGTGGCGATGTCGCCCGCGGCGAGCGCCTCGCGGATCCACGTGGACGACACGCGGCGGTCGGCGTGCACGGCGCGGATGTCGTCGACGACGTCGACGCGGAAGCCGTGCGCGGCGCCGAGGCGCTCCAGCAGGTCCGGGTCCCCCGCTCCGCCGGCGCCGAAGCGGAAGTCCCACCCCACCAGCACCGTCCGCGCCCCGAGGGCGTCGACGAGGACCCGGCGGACGAACGCCTCGGCCGGCTCGGCCGCGAGCACCTCGTCGAAGGTGAGGAGGAGGGTGGCATCCACTCCCGCCCGCTCGAGGAGGTCGAGCTTCTGGTGCGGGCCGATGACGTCGGGGGGACAGCGGTCCGGGCGCAGCACGCTGAGCGGGTTGCGGTCGAACGTGACGGCGACGACGCGCGCGCCGTCGGAGGCGTCCACGCGCGCCCGGTCGATGACGGCGCGGTGACCGGTGTGCACGCCGTCGAACTTGCCGATGGCCACGACGGACGGGCCGAAGTCCGCGGGAACCTCGGACGGGTCGCGGAAGACGATCATGACGCGACGTTCCGGTGGCGCACGAGCCACCACAGGCCGAGGAACGGCAGGACCAGCGGGATGAAGACGTAACCGATGCCGTAGAGCGACCAGACGGTCGGGTGCTGGAACAGCGACGGCAGCACGACGCTGAGCGTGCCGACGACGAGCACGCCCACCAGCTCGAACCCGATCGCGATCCAGGCGACGCGGTACCACCCCGGGCGTCCCGAGAACACCAGCGCGAGGGTGGCCAGGATGTAGACGACCGCGGCCAGTGCCGACAGGCTGTAGGCCAGGGGTGCGTCCGAGAACTCGCGGACGATCTGCACGAACGACCGGCCGGTGGCGGCGAGCGCCATGATCGCGTAGACGACGACGAGGACGCGGCCGATGCCGGTCATCCTGCGGTTTCGGGAGGTGGATGCCATGACCGTACGAGTCTAGTTCGCGACCGCGCCGCGGCGAGGTCAGGCCACCTGCACGGTCCAGATCACGTGCATGCGCCAGACCATGACGGCCACGGCGAGGGCCGCGACGCCCATGATGACGGTGCTCCAGCGGCTGCGCTCGAGCAGCGCCCACGCGGCCGCCGCGGGCGGCAGGAGCGCGGCCGAGACGAGGTAGACCCAGAACTCCAGCAGGCTGCCCGTCGGCGGGTTGCCGGCGAGCGGCGCGATGATCGCCGTGACGATCTGCGCCAGCAGCAGCACCTCGATGAGGGCGAGCGAGCCGACGGTGACGTCGCCCGGACGGCGCCCGGCGAGACCGGCGATCATCGCGACGACTCCGGCGAGGGTCGCGATGCCCACCTGGACCAGGGTGAACCACAGGATCATCGGGCGACCTCCTCGGGCATGTTCATGACGCTCTTCAGCTGCGCGCCGCGCCGTTCGACGACGCCGACCAGGCGTCCCTCCGGGTCGATGGCCGCCCCGAGCG
>VGAV01000573.1 GCA_016870695.1 Actinomycetota bacterium
TCGTATGAGCACGACCCGGACGGAGACCCTGGATGCCGCCCGCCCCGAGGCCTACCGCGGCACCTTCGCCCCGCGCGACGCGGTCCTGGCCGACGGCCACCCGCTGCCGCCCGGGTGGGAGGCGGTCTTCTTCCCCTTCGCCGCGCCCCTGAACGACCTCCGGCCCGACGGCACGCCCGCCCGCGACGGCATCCTCCCCGAGACCGACCTGCCCCGTCGCATGTACGCCGGCGAGGACACCGTCTTCGCGGCCGCGCTCCACGTCGGCGACCGGGTGACGCAGACGGCGCGGGCCGGCCGCATCCAGGAGAAGACCGGGGCGAGCGGTCGCCTGGTCTTCGCCGACATCGAGCGCGAGTTCGTCGTCGACGGGGACGTGCGGGTGCGGTCGGTGTGGCACGACGTCTTCCTGGAGCAGACCGCCGGTCCCGGCCGGCCGCCGCGGACCGACCCGCTCGCGGCGGCGCAGGCCGCCTGGGTCGAGGAGGTCCATCTCGACGCGCGGCAGCTCTTCCGCTTCTCCGCGCTGACGTTCAACACCCACCTCGTGCATTACGACCGGCGGTGGGCGCAGGAGGTCGAGGGACTCGACGACCTGCTCGTGCACGGCCCGCTGCTGCGGCAGCTGATGGTCGACGCCGCGCGGCGGCGGACTCCCGACCGACGGGTGCGCGCGCTGCGCGTGCGGATGACGGCACCGGCGTTCGTGGACACGACCCTGCGGCTGTGCGGCGACGCCGACGCGACGCGGGTCGTCGCCCTCGGTCCGGGCGACGTGGTGCTCGCGACGGCGGAGATCGACGCCGCGCCCGCCGTCAGTCCAGGCGGGAGTGCTCGCTGAGACGGTGCCAGGTGCGGTTGTGGTAGACCAGCGCGTCGCCCGGTGCGCCCGGCTCGAGGTCGCGTTCGACGTCGACCTGCAGGGCCTGGGCGGCGATGACCGTCGAGCCGCCGGCATCCATCCGGCTGACGATCCGGCAGCGCAGCCACGCCCGCACCCCGTGGTAGACCGGCTCGCCCGTGGGCAGGCGGGACCAGGCGTCGGCGTCGGCGAAACGGTCGATGCCGCTCGTCGCGCCGGCGCGGGCGAGGGAGATGTCCTCGGCGTCGAGCAGGTGCACGACGATCGTGTCGGCGGCGATGATCGTGGGCGTCGCCGACGAGATCGCGGAGACCGAGAAGATGAGCAGCGGCGGGTCGGCGCTCACGGACGACACCGACGAGGCGGTCAGCGCGACCGGTCCGTTCTCGCCATAGGCGGTGATGACGGCGACGCCGCCGGGGTGCCCGCGGAACGCGCGCTTGAAGTCGTCCGCGGACACCGTGGTGCCGATGGCGGGAGTGCTCTCGTCGTGCGCGTGCGGTAGCGAGGTCATGTCTACGACGGTACGCGCTGTCGGCGGTCGCGGCTCCCCGGGGCGAAACACTCCGACACGCGCGGGTCCTCCTGGTGGGAGGGAACGCATGCAGAGAACGAGGAACGGACCCGGGATGCCATGGCATCCAGGGTCCGTCCGGGGCCGACGACGGCTCAGCTGAGCAGCGGCACCGCTCCGACGAGCACGCCGACGGCGAGCATCACCAGCGACACGATCGTCGCGCGCCACAGCACCTTCTTGTGGTGGTCGCCGAGGTTGACCCCGGCCAGCGACACGAGCAGCAGGATCGCGGGGACGAGCGGGCTCTGCAGGTGCACGGGCTGTCCGGTGATGGACGCGCGGGCCATCTCGACCGGCTCGATGCCGTACGCGGTGGCGCTCTCGGCGAGGACGGGGAGGATGCCGAAGTAGAACGCGTCGTTCGACATGAAGAACGTGAACGGGATCGACAGCACACCGGTGATGACCGCCAGGAACGGGCCGAGCGACGACGGGATCACCTGCGTGATCCACTCCGCCATGGCCGTGACCATGCCGGTGCCGTTCAGGACGCCGACGAGCAC
>VGAV01000574.1 GCA_016870695.1 Actinomycetota bacterium
GCTCGTGGGACACGTATCAGCTCTCCGCCCGGCAGCTGATGCCCGGAATGGATGCCGTGACCCGTGTCATCCGTGCCGCCCTCTCCCCCTCCCCGCGCTGACGCCTCTTTCTGCACGGCGTGTCCCGCCCTGCCCTCTCCCCCTCCCCGCGCTGGCGCCCCCCTTCTGCGCGGCGTTGTGCGGCGCTGACTTGCCGCAAATGCACGCGCCCACACCCTCACGGCGTACGTCTGCGCCAAGTCACGGCATCGGCAACCACCACCACCACGGCCACGACGACCGGGCGCGAAACAGCGCGGGCCGGGGCGCGAAAAGGCGCCGCGAGGCCCGATTTCAGGACACGGCCGCGAAACACGTCTGTGGCATGATGACCCGGGGGCTGACAGAAGAGGTGCCATGGAGCTCAGCGACTACATCCGCATTCTGCGAAAGAACTGGCTGGTGATCCTGGCGACGACCCTTCTGGGCATCGCGATCGCCGCGGGCTATTCGCTGACCCGCACGCCGCAGTACGAGGCCTCGGCCGAGGTGTTTGTCTCGACGCAGACCTCCGGGTCGGTGCAGGAGCTGCAGCAGGGCTCGAGCTTCACCCAGGCGCGCGTCGCCACCTACGTGAACCTCGTGGGCACGCAGGTCGTCCTCGCGCCCGTCGTCTCGCAAATGGAGCTGCCCTTCACCGCGGCGCAGCTGGCCGAGAAGGTCACCGCGTCCAACACGCTCAACACGACGCTCATCCAGATCTCGGTGTCGGACCCCGACCCGACCCTCGCTGCGGACATCGCCAACAACGTCGCCGCGAGCCTGACCGCCGCCGTCCCGCGCCTGGAGACGACGAACGAGGGCGACCCGAGCCCGGTCAAGCTGACCCTCACCGAGGACGCCGTCCCGTCATCCGCGCCGGTCTCGCCGAACGTCCCGCTGAACCTCGCGCTCGGCGCTCTCGTCGGCCTCGCGCTCGGCATCGGCTTCGCGGTCCTGCGCGCGGTCCTCGACAACCGCGTGCGCACGCCCCGCGACGTCGAGGGTCTCACCGACCGCCCGATCATCGGTGCGATCCCCTTCGACCCGAAGGCGAAGGAGCGGCCGCTCATCCTCGAGGCCGACCCGCACAACACCCGCTCCGAGGCGTTCCGTTCGCTGCGCACGAACCTGCAGTTCCTCGAGATGGACGGCGGGCACAGCTTCGTCGTCACCTCGAGCCTGCCGAGCGAGGGAAAGTCGACGACGACGATCAACCTCGCCGTCGCCCTGTCCGACGCGGGCAAGCGCGTCGCGCTCCTCGACTGCGACCTCCGCAAGCCGAAGGTCGCCGAGTACCTCGGACTCGAGGGCAACGCCGGCCTGACCGACGTGCTCATCGGACGTGCTCGCGTCGCCGACGTCATGCTCCCGTGGGGCCGTCGCCCGCTGTACGTCCTGCCCGCCGGCAAGATCCCGCCGAACCCGAGCGAGCTGCTCGGCTCGAAGCAGATGAATCAGCTGCTCGAGGCGCTCACGGCCGAGTTCGACGTCGTCCTCTGCGACGCTCCCCCGCTGCTGCCGGTGACCGACGCCGCGGTGCTGTCGAAGTCCACGGCGGGCGCGATCGTCATCGTCGCCGCCGGCAAGACCACCACCCACCAGCTCACCGGCGCGTTCGACGCGCTCGAGACGGTCGGTGCGAAGGTCGCCGGCGTGGCCCTCACGATGGTCCCGACCCGCGGTCCGGACGCGTACGGCTACGGCGGGTACGGCTACGGATACGGCGGCTACGGCACCTACACCGCGACCCCGGCCGCGACTCCGCGGGGCGACCGCCCCGCCCGCACCGGCCGATCGGACCGTCAGGCCTCCCGCGACGCGGTCCAGACCGGCGGCACCGAGGCGCTCCCGCAGGACCTCCTCACGCCCCGCGACTGAGCCCGCACACGCGAACGCCCCCGCCACCGATCATGGTGGCGG
>VGAV01000575.1 GCA_016870695.1 Actinomycetota bacterium
CTTCCGATCTTTCGCCGACGACCGCGTCGATGCCCTGGAACGCCGGGTCTTCGCCCGCATCGCGGACGACCGGCGTTCGCGGAAGACCCGACGGACGCGGGTGCTCGGCGCCGTGGGCGCGGCCGCGGCCGTGATCGTCGTGGCCGCGGTCATCGCACCCGGACTCGGCACCCGGATGGACGGCGCCGGATCCTCCTCGGCCGACAGCGCGGTTCTGCCCGGTGCCGAGGGCGCTCTGGACCCGGGCCTCGTCCCCGTCGACCCGGGCTCCGGCCTCGCCGACGTCTCCGGCGGAGCGGCCGGGTCCGCCTCCGCCGGCCGTGAGATCGTGGCCAGCGCGTCGGCGACGCTCGAGGTCGACGAGGTCCCCGCGGCGATCGAGGCGATCGCGGATGCCGCGACCTCCGTCGGCGGCTACGTGGAGTCGTCGCAGGTCGGCGCGGGCGGTGTCGTGCGGCCGATCGACCAGACGCGGCCGGAGATCACGGACGCCTCCTCCGGCGGCATCACGGTCCGCGTCCCGGCGGAGAGCCTGTCCGCGGTGATGGCCGACCTCGACGGTCTCGGCACCGTCACGGACGAGACCGTGACCCGCAGCGACGTGACCGACCAGGCCGTCGACCTCCGCGCGCGGGTCGCCGCCGCCGAGGCATCCGTCGCCCGCCTCACCGAGCTCGTCGCCCAGGCCGGGTCGGTCGCCGACCTCATCACCGCGGAGAGCGCCCTCGCCGACCGGCAGGCGCAGCTGGACGCCGACCGTCAGCAGCTGGAGCTGCTCGAGAGCCAGATCGCCCTGTCCTCGCTGTCGGTGCAGGTGCAGACCGCCCCGGAGGCCGTGGCCGCAGACCCCGCCGGGTTCGGCGACGGCCTCGTCGCGGGCTGGAACGGGCTCGTGGCGACCCTGAACGGGATCGTCGTCGGGCTCGGATTCCTCCTGCCGTGGCTGATCGTCGGCGGCGTGGTCGCGGCTGTGGTGTGGGGCGTGCGTCGCGTGATCCGCCGCCGCCGGCCCGCCGCCTGACCCGCGCGCCGCGGCTTCTCCCCCGTCGGCCCTCGCGATCCCGTCGTAAGCACACGCTCCGGAGCCCGCGAACGTGTGATCTCGACGGGATCCCGTGATCTCGCGGACGGAGGACGGGCCGGACGCAAGCAGGGCGCTCGCCCCGGAAACCAAGAAGAGCCCCGACCTTCCGGTCGGAGCTCTTCTCGTGTTGGTGACCCCAGCGGGATTCGAACCCGCGTTACCGCCGTGAGAGGGCGGCGTACTAGGCCGCTATACGATGGGGCCGCGTCGCAACTCATCAAGTATGCAACAGGATCGGCACGCACGCCAAATCGAGCCGGGCAGACCCGCTCCCCGGGCGTGTCCCGCCCACGGTAGCGCGCGCACGCCGCCACGGGAAGACCTCACGGGACATCCGGCGGGTGAACGAGGGGATGCCACTGCCACAACCGACACGGTCCCGCCAGCGCTTGCAGCAGTCTGGGGCGCCGAGTTGACTCGACGCATGCGAGTCACCAAGCACGAGCACGCCGCCCTCGTCGTCGTCGAATCCGGTCACACCCTCGTCATCGACCCCGGGAGCTTCACCTCCCCGCTCGAGGACCTCGTCGGGCTGGTGGGCATCGTCATCACCCACGAGCACCCCGACCACTGGACGCCCGAGCACCTGACCCGCCTCCAGCGCGCCCACCCGGAGACGCCGATCTACGGACCGGAGGGTGTGGTGAAGGCCGCCGCCGGCTTCGACGTGACGGCGGTGGCGCCCGGCGACTCCCTCGACCTCGGCCCGTTCCACCTCGAGTTCTTCGGCGGTCAGCACGCCGTCATCCACGAGTCGATCCCCGTCGTCGACAACGTCGGCGTCCTCGTCAACGACGCCCTCTACTACCCGGGCGACTCGTACACGGTCCCCAAGCGCACGCACGTGCGCCTGCTC
>VGAV01000576.1 GCA_016870695.1 Actinomycetota bacterium
GGGGGGGGGGGGGGGGGGGGGGTCTGGGGGGGGGCGGGGGGGGGGGGGGGGTGGGGGGCGGCGGGCGTCAAGGGGAGCGGCATCCCGGGTCCCGTCTGCTCGACTGGATTCATGGATGCCGAACGGGAGAAAGCCCCCATCGAGCCCGGGCCCGAGCCCGACACGTCCCCGGCCGCGGACGGCGGCCAGTCGGACCCGACGGTGGAGGGCGACGACCTGCCGCGGGAGTGACGTCCTTCGACGTCGAGCGGAGCCTGCTCGCGCGGCGGCGGCGCTCCGTAGGGTGGGAAGCCCCGACCCGCCCGAGGAGAGACGTGTTCCGCACGCCCCTGACCCTGTTCCGCACGCTCGCCATCGCCGAGGCCGTCTCCTGGACGCTGCTCATCGCCGGCCTGATCCTGAGGGCGACGGCCGACCTGTCCGTCGCGGTGTCGATCGGAGGCGGCATCCACGGATTCGTCTTCCTCGCCTACGGGGCGACGGCCGTGCTCGTCGCTCTCAACCAGCGGTGGGGGATCGGGCCGACCGCGCTCGCCGTGGTCAGCGCGGTGATCCCGTACGCGACGATCCCGACCGAGATCTGGCTGCAGCGCAGCGGCCGACTGCGGGGATCGTGGCGTCGCGAGGAGAGCGACGATCCGCGCGACCGGCGGCCGGTGGACCGGCTGCTGCGCTTCTTCCTGCGTCGGCCCGGCGTGCTGGGTCTGCTCCTCGCCGCGGTCGTGGCGGTGGTGTTCGTCGTCCTGCTCGTCGTGGGCCCGCCCGGCGGCAAGGGCTGAGCCGCCCGGCGGCGTCGCGCGTCAGCGTCGCGTCGACACCGTCACCGTGAACTTGGCGTTCCGCGCCACCTGCCGCGTCGGCCCGACGAGGCGCTCCAGCGCGGGGCGGTAGCGCAGCGGAGAGTTCCAGACCGTCCACAGCTCGCCGCCCGATCGCAGCACCCGCGCGGCGTCGGCGAACAGCCGCGGGGCGACGTCCTCGGTGACGGCGGCTCCGACGTGGAACGGCGGGTTCAGCGCGACGAAGGTCGCACTGCCGTCCGCGCGCGACCTCAGCATGTCGTCGCGCACGACCTCGACCCGGTCGGCGACGTCGTTCGCCGCAGCGGTGGCGCGCGCGGAGGCGACCGCCGCGGCGGACTGGTCGCAGGCGACCACGCGGAGGGACGGATGCCGCCGGGCCAGCGTCGCGGCGACGATCCCGGTTCCGCAGGCCAGATCGATGGCCTCGGGTCCCGCCGGCGCGGGAAGGTGAGCGAGCAGCAGCCGCGTGCCGATGTCGATCGCGGCGCCGGCGAATGCGCCGCCGAACGCCCGGATCTCGAGGCCGTCCGCGTGGGCGGCATCCGGTTCCGGGTCCATCCCGTCGTGCGCGCCCCGCGCGAGGAGCACCCGGGACTTCTGCCGGGCGTGCGTCACGTCGACGCGGTCGAACCGCCGGCGCAGCACGTCGTTCATGGCGACCGTCATGTGCTTGAGTCGGCCGCCGGCGACCACGACCACGGACGGGTCGGCGTGCGCGGCGATGAGCCCGGTGATGTCGTCGAGCGCGCGGAGAGACCGGGGCAGGCGGAGCAGGACGGTCCGGGCGCCGGTCACGAGGTCGGCATCCAGGAGGGGGTGCGTGGCGAACGTGCCGTCCAGCCCGAGTGTCTCGGCGTTGGCCGCCAGTGCGCGCTCCCCGGTGAGGGCGTCTTGATGGACCCGGATGCCACGCGCTCCCGCGTGCGCCGCGGCCAGGGTCAGCGCGCCGTAGCCGTCGCCGATGACGACGAGGTCGCCATCGTGCGCGGCGGCGCGGGACTCCGCCGATTCGTCGAGGATCAGCCGGTCGGCGGCGTCGAAGGGCAGGAGATCGGGGCCCTCGAGATCGGGGCGGCGACGGAGCGCGTCGAACGGGAAGGACACGTCGGATGCGGCTGCGGGGCAGCCGGAGGTC
>VGAV01000577.1 GCA_016870695.1 Actinomycetota bacterium
CGACACGACCTCCTACGGCGTGCCGTCCGAGCTGGCGTCGGCGAACGGGGCGATCCAGACGCTCGGCACCGACCTGCAGATCGTGTCGGACGTCGCCGGCGCCGACGTCGTGCACTCCCACACCTGGTACGCGAACTTCGCCGGGCACCTGGCGTCGCTCCTCCACGGCATCCCGCACGTCGTCACCGCGCACAGCCTGGAGCCGCTGCGGCCGTGGAAGGCCGAGCAGCTGGGCGGCGGCTACGCCGTCTCGAGCTACATCGAGAAGACCGCCTACGAGGGCGCGGCCGCCGTGGTCGCGGTGAGCGAGGGCATGCGCGCCGACATCCTGCGCAGCTACCCGTCGCTCGATCCCGCCGCCGTGCGGGTGATCTACAACGGCATCGACACCGAGGCGTGGCATCCGGTGTCCGACGATGCGTTCCTGTCCTCGGTGGGGATCGACCCGTCGCGGCCGTCCGTCGTGTTCGTCGGGCGCATCACGCGGCAGAAGGGTCTGCCGTACCTGCTGCGCGCGGCGGAGCAGCTGCCGGCCGACGTGCAGCTCATCCTCTGCGCCGGCGCGCCGGACACTCCGCAGATCCTCGCGGAGGTCGAGGAGCTGGTGCGCGGGTTGCAGGAGACCCGTGAGGGCGTCGTGTGGATCGACCGCCTGCTACCGCGCAACGAGCTGTGCGCGATCCTCACCTCGGCGACGACGTTCGTCTGCCCGTCCGTGTACGAGCCGCTCGGCATCGTGAACCTGGAGGCCATGGCGTGCGGTGCGGCCGTCGTCGGCACCGCGACCGGCGGCATCCCCGAGGTCGTCGTGGACGGCGTGACCGGCCGGCTCGTCCCCATTGAGCAGGTGCAGGACGGCACCGGAACCCCCGTCGATCCCGATCGGTTCGTCGCGGACCTCGCCCGGGTGCTCACGGAGGTCGTGACGGATGCCGCGACCGCGCAGCGCTACGGCGAGGCGGGGCGCGAGCGGGCCGTTCAGGACTTCAGCTGGGCCGCGATCGCTCAGACCACGGCGGCGCTGTACGCCGAGGTCGCGGCGAACGCGAAGGCCTAGGGCGGGGCGGTCCGGTGGGGCTGTTCCCGGCGGGGGTCCTGGCACGCTCGGGCGGGGTTCCGGCCGGGTGTTCCGGCCGGTGCTTCCGCCGCGTCGGGCGGCTGTTCCGGGACGGTGCCCGATAGGCTGGGACGCATGCCGCAGGTTCTGGAATTCTCCGACGTCGTCGTCCGCCGGAACGCGCGGGACATCGTCTCCCACCTCGACTGGACCGTCTCCGACGACGAGCGCTGGGTCGTCCTCGGGCCGAACGGCGCGGGCAAGACGACCGTCCTGCAGCTCGCCGACACGCTGCTGCACCCCACCTCGGGTGCGGTGACGATCCTGGGCGAGCGGCTCGGCCGCACCGACGTGTTCGAGCTGCGTCCGCGGATCGGGTTCGCCTCCTCGGCGATGGCCCGCCGCGTGCCGCCCGAGGAGACGGTGCTCGACGTCGTGCTGACCGCGGCGTTCTCGGTCGTCGGCCGTTGGCGGGAGGACTACGAGGACATCGACGAGCGGCGCGCGCTGCGCGTCCTCGCCGAGTGGCGTCTGGACCACCTCGCCGATCGCACGTTCGGGACGCTGTCGGACGGCGAGCAGAAGCGGGTGCAGATCGCCCGCGCCGTCATGACGGACCCCGAGCTGCTGCTGCTCGACGAGCCGACCGCGAGCCTCGACCTGGGCGCGCGCGAGGAGCTGCTGTCGCTGCTGTCCGGGTACGCGCAGGCGCCCACCACGCCGGCGATGGTCATGGTGACCCACCACGTGGAGGAGATCCCCGTCGGCTTCACGCACGTGCTGCTGCTGCGGGACGGTGAGGTCGTGGCATCCGGGCCCCTCTCCGAGGCGTTGACGGCCGAGAATCTGACCGCGACGTTCGGCGTCGAGATCACCCTC
>VGAV01000578.1 GCA_016870695.1 Actinomycetota bacterium
GGCCGCCCTCGACGAACGGTGCCGCGGCGAGGATGAGGACCGCCGAGACCGGGTAGCTGACGAGGATGACGCGCAGCGCCTCGACCCGCCGCGAGGCGAGGCCGCCGAAGAAGTCGCTCGCCCCGTACGCGACGGCCGAGGCGAGGGCGAGGACGACCGACAGCACGGGTCCTCCTTCTCCGCTCCGGCGCCCCGGGTGGGACGGCACGTCTGCATGCTAGCCGAGAGCGCCCGGCGGCCCCGCCGAGGGCCGTGATCCGCATCGCACAGGACCGGGCGTTCCGCGGCGCGCACGACGGTCGGCGGGGATCCGGGATCTCGGACCCCCGCCGACGGCGCCCCCTCGGGATTGGGGACCGGGATCGAGGAGGTGCGGAGCGCCGCCGGTGCCGGACGACGCTCGCCGAAAAGCTAGCGACGTCCGGCGGTCGGCCGCTATACGTATTCGCTCGAATCGGTAGCGGTTCAGTGGTGCGCTCGCCGCGGAGCGGCAGGAGGGATCACCGGATGCCGCTGCGCGCGAAGCCCTGCACGAAGTAGCGCTGGAAGAGCAGGAACAGCACCACCATCGGAATCACCGAGATGAGCGCGAGCGCCATGCTGGCGCTGTAATCGGGGGTGGACTGCCCCTTCAGGTAGAGCAGGCCGATCGGCAGGGTGAACAGGGCCGGGTCCTTCAACGCGATGAGCGGCCACGCGAAGTCGTTCCAGCTGCCAAGCAGCGTCAGGAGGGTGAGGACGGCGATGAGCGGCTTGCTGAGCGGCAGCACGATCTGCGCGAACGTGCGCAGGTGGCCGGCGCCGTCCATGCGGGCGGCCTCGATCAGCTCCTGCGGGATGCTGAGGAAGAACTGCCGAGCCAGGAAGAGTCCGAACGCGGCCGCGGCGCCCGGCAGGATCACCGACCAGTAGGTGCCGGCCAGCTGCAGCCCGGTGACCAGGCGGAACTGCGCCACCATGATCGCCTGGACGGGGATCATCATCGTGGCGAGGGCGAGGATGAACAGGATGCCGCGGCCGGCGAACCGTATGCGGGCGAAGGCATACCCCGCGAGCAGGTTGACCGTCACGGTCAGGACGGTGACGAACGCCCCGATGACGACGGAGTTCACGAACCAGTCCGCGACGGGGAACCGGGCGAAGACCGTGGCGAAGTTCTCCGTGCTCAGCTGACTCGGCCAGAACTGCACCCCGCCCGGACGGAACACCTCGCCGCGCGGCGAGAACGCGATGACGAGCATCCAATAGAGGGGGAAGAACACCACGGCGGAGGCCACGACGGCCAGCGCGATCCGCACGGCGAGGCCGAGGCGGGATCCGTTTCGACGTCCGCGGCGCCGCGGCGCCGGCTCGACCGGGGCGGGCGGCTGACCGACCGGGCCGATCTGGGTGAGGGTGGAGGAGGTCATGGATGCCTCTCACTCGACGGTGTCGCGCGAACGGCTCGTGCGCCACTGGATGTAGGTGAAGAGAAGGGTGATGAGGAGGATCACGACGCCGAGGGCGGCGCCGTAGCCCTGCTCGCGGATCTGGAACCCGTTGCGGTAGGCGTAGGTGCCGAGCACCGAGGTCGAGAAGCCCGGGCCGCCGCCGGTCATGACGAAGACGATGTCGAACACCTGGAACGACGCGATGACGTTCATGATCAGCAGGAAGAACGTGGACGGACCGACGAGCGGGGTCGTGATGTGGCGGAACAGCTGCCACCGCCCCGCGCCGTCGAGTCGCGCCGCCTCGTACAGCTCGGGCGAGACGCTCTGCAGCCCGGCCAGATAGATCACCATGTTGAAGCCGATGCGCAACCAGATGGCGGTGATCATCACCGACACGAAGGCCGCCGTCCCGTCGGACTGCCAGGCGACCGGGCTCAGTCCGACCGCCTGCAGCGTCTTGTTGATGATGCCCGAGCCCTCGCTGAAGATCGTGAC
>VGAV01000579.1 GCA_016870695.1 Actinomycetota bacterium
CTCGGCGGACGGACGCGGGTGCAGGTAGCCCGAGACGTAACGGGCCGGGATGCCGACCTCGCGCAGGGCCCCGAGCGTGACGTGCGCGATGTCCTGGCAGACGCCCTTGCGGGCCTCCCACGCGTCGGTCGCGGTGGAGTGGACGCCGGTCACACCCTGCATGTACTCGATGGCGTCGCCGACGGCCTCGGCGATGGCGTGCGCGGCGGGGCCCGGCCGGTCGTGCTGCGCGGCGATCGACCGGGCGAGCTCGACGACGTCGGGATGCGGCATCGTGCGGCGGGTCTGCGTCAGCTGCTCGACCGTCTCGAGCGAGCCGGACGCCTCGGCGGCCAGCGCCTCCCACGTCATGTCGGCGTGCTCGATGGGGCGCGGACGCACCTCGACGAGCGACCGTGCCGTGATCGTCAGCGACGAGTGCGGGGTCAGCACGTCGAAGGCCGCGACCCGCGTGCCGAAGTAGTCGACGTACTGGTTCACCGACGTCGACGGCTCGATGTCGAGCGACGAGCTCAACACGAACTGGCTGTCGGTGGAGTGCGGGAGCATCCGCGCCTCGTTGTACGAGGCCGTGGCGTCGCCCTGGTAGACGAAGCCGGTCTGGTGCTCGATGCGCAGGCGCTTCATCGCTCGCCTCCCGCGGGGGTTCGGCCGCTGGCATCCATCATGAGATCTCTCCGATCCACGCCGGCTCCGCCTGCGTCGGGAAGAAACGGGAGCGGATGGCCTCGGATGCCTCCCGCGTCACGGTCTGCACGCGCTGCATGTGCTCCGGCAGCTCGGCGAGGATGTCGCTGACCGGGCGGTACTCGAGGTCGTTGCGGATCTGCCCCAGCGCGCGCAGCACCGTGTTCGAGTGCCCGACGCGGTCGGCGCGGGGGTCGATCGCGCTCATGCACTCCTCGGCCCGCTGGATCGAGTAGATGATTGACCGCGGGAAGAGGCGGTCCAGCAGCAGGAACTCCGCCGCGTTGCGCGCGCTCGGCATGCCGCGGTAGGTGCGGAGGTAGGCCTCGTAGGCGCCGCACGAACGGAGGATGGTCGTCCAGGACGGCCCGGACACCTCCGTGAGCGACCGCGTCGCCAGCAGCCGCGCCGTCATGTCGGTGCGCTCGATGCTGCGGCCGAGGGTGAAGAACTGCCACGCCTCGTCGCGGTTCGTCGACGAGTCCACGGTGCCGATGGCGAGGGCGGCGCGCTCGCGCACCCACTGGAAGAACTCGTGCACCTTGTCGGTCTGCAGACGCCGCGGCATCCGGGAGTTCGTGGTGTTGAGGATCTCCCACAGCTCGGTCGAGACGATCTCGCGGGCCCGGCGGGCGTTCTCCCGAGCCGCGGTCAGCGAGTACGCGATGCTCGACGGATTCATCCGGTCGACGGCGAGACGCGCCAGCACGTCGTCGCGGCGGACCGTGTCGAGGGTCACGGGGACCCCCGAGCCCATGACGCTGAGCAGCGACCGGCAGGCGGTGTCCTCGTCGATCCACGGGTCCTCGAGCAGCAGCTGGAGGTGCACGTCGAGGATGCGAGCGGTGCCGTCGCTGCGCTCGATGTAACGGCCGATCCAGAACAGGCTCTCGGCGATACGGCTCAACACGCGGGGACCTCCCGGGTCTGCTGCTGCTGCTCGGCCTGCGGGCCGTGCTGCACGGACGCGTCCTGCTGCTGCTGCTCGTGCTGGTCGCGGTCCGGGCGGTGGTCGCGCGGCGCCGTCGCCGGGGCGGGCTGACCGTCGTAGATGATCGGGATCGACTCGGTCACGGCGGCCTGGTCGGCGACGAGGCCGGAGACCCCGTTGCCCTGGCCGTACTCGACGTGCGACGGCGCCGCGCCGCCGACGACCCAGGTGTCCTTCGAGCCGCCGCCCTGGCTGGAGTTCACGACCAGCTGCCCCTCGGGGAGCGCGACGCGGGTGAGACCGCCG
>VGAV01000580.1 GCA_016870695.1 Actinomycetota bacterium
CGAGGAGGGCGTTGGCGCGGAGGTTCGCCGCGGAGAGCCGCGCGACGGGACGGACAGCCGCGCCGCCGCCGAGGTGCAGAGCGGGCGCGGAGGTCACGCCATCTAGACTATCCGGGTCCCTGCCGCCGACTCCGGAGCCTGTATGCCGAACCAGGGTTTCTCCCTCGCCCCCCGCCTCCGCTACCTCGCCGGACGCGCCCGCCGCATCGACGTCGGATCGGTGGTCGAGCGCGCCAAAGAGGCGTCCGCCCAGCACGGCAAGGCGCTGCCGCTCGTCGTCGCCGACATGCTCTTCCAGGCGGGCGTGAAGAACGTCGGCTTCCAGGACTACATCGACTACGACTTCGCGATCCTCTCCCCCGCGGAGCGCGCCACGTACATGACGCACCCGGTGTCGAACCAGATCTCGCAGAAGTACGACCACCCCGACTACCGCGGGATCTTCCAGGACAAGGTCGCCTTCGACCGTCGCTTCAGCGACTTCCTGCGCCGCGAGTGGATGGTCGTGGAGCCCGGCAACGCCGACGAGCTGCGCGCCTTCACCGAGCGGCTCGGCACCATCGTGACGAAGGAGCCGGTCGGCCAGGCCGGAACGGGTGTGCACCGCTACCACGCCGCCGAGGTGGACGACTGGAACGGCTTCCACCGCGGTCTGCTCGAGCGCGGCGAGATCCTCGTCGAAGAGGTGATCCGCCAGCACCCCGACCTCGCGGCGGTCTGCCCCGGGACGGTCAACACCACGCGCGTGACCGCGTTCTTCGACGGGACGACCACGCACATCCTCGCCATCGCGCAGAAGTTCGGCCGCGGCGCGGTCAGCGATCAGATGACCTTCGGCGGCTTCTACACGATGCTCGACGACGAGGGCCGCGCCTTCGGGCCGGGATACGACTCCCACGGCCACGTGCACGAGCTGCACCCCGACTCCGGCGTGCGCATCGCCGACTTCCAGCTGCCGATGATGGATGAGGTCCGCGCCTTCGTCGACCAGGTCGCCCGCGTCGTGCCGCAGGTGCAGTACGTCGGATGGGACATCGTCGTCGGCCCCGAGGGCCCCGTCCTCGTCGAGGGGAACTGGGGCGCCGGCGTGTACGAGAACAAGCCGAGCGTCACCGGCATCCGCACGGGGCACAAGCCGCGCTATCAGGCCGCCATCGGGTTCTGATCCCGGATGCCGCGACGGCCCGCTCCCGTGAGGGGGCGGGCCGTCGCCGGTCGTGCCGGTGGCATCCGTACAGCAGGAAGGCCGCTCTCCTCGCGAGGGCGGGCCTTCCGTGTGTCCAAACGACGCGCGAGCGGCCGGTGGCATCCGGATGCCACGAAGGCCCGCCCGCGAACGGGACGGGCCTTCCGAGCGGAGCTGTCAGCTGCGGCGGACGATGCCCAGCGGCGTGGACTCGTGGCCCTGGCCGAGCGGGTTGTCCTTGAGGATCGCGACGAGGCGCTTCTCACCGACCTTGTCCATGGTGGAGCCGAGGATGTTGCCGCCGAGGTCGTTGATGTCGACGACCGCGACCTGCGCGTCGACGCCGAGCAGCGACTTCAGGTGCGCGGCGACCTCGCGAGGACGCTCCGGACCGAGCACGACCGCCTGGTTGTACGGCGGGATTGTGCCCTTGGTCGGACCGTCGATGGCGCGGGCCTTGTCACCGGCGATCCGGTAGAAGTCGCCCTTGCGACCGAGCGCCTTGGTGACGGCGGCGACGGCCGCCGCGACGAGGATGCGGGGCGTCCCGCACTCGCGCAGCGCCATCTCCATCGTCTCGGGCATGCCGAGACCGATGCCGTACGGCGTGCGGGTGACGTACTTCGACAGGAACAGCGCCAGCTTGCGGGGCTTGATCGAGTCGAGCTTGTACGAGCGGCCCTGCGTGATCGCGACGATCTTCTCGGTGACGAACAGCAGGTCGCCCGGC
>VGAV01000581.1 GCA_016870695.1 Actinomycetota bacterium
GGGAGCGCGAAGGTCGCGACCGCGCCCACGACGGCGACGACGGCCATGCCGACCGCGAACCAGGCCGAGTCGGGGTTGACGTAGAGCGCGATACGACCGGTCGCCCACAGCACGATCGTCGTGATCGCCAGGCAGGAGGACAGGCCGACACCGAGCCAGCGGGTCGCGAGAGCGGCTGATCTAGACAAGGAGGTTCACCACCGTTCCGAGGGCGAAGGCGGAGAGGAGCACCATGACGGTCAGCCCCACGAGCACCCGCGCGGTGAAGGTGGTGCGCAGCAGCGCGAGCATCTTGATGTCGACGATGGGACCCACGACGAGGAACGCCACGATCGAGCCGGGAGTGAACGTCGAGGCGAAGGAGAGCGCGAAGAAGGAGTCGACGTTCGAGCAGAGCGACACGACGATCGCGAGGATCATCATGGCCGCGATGGACAGGGCGGGATCGGAGCCGATGGCCAGCAGCGCGCTGCGCGGAACGAGCACCTGCACCGCGCCCGCGAGGACGGAGCCGATGATGAGCGCCGGCATCACCGAGCGGAGCTCGACGACGAACTGCGCGAGCGTCCGGCGCCCGCGGCCGCCCCGCTCCTGCACGACGATCTCGCAGGTCGCGAGGAAGCGCTCGGTGAGCAGGGCGTCCGGCGAAGGATGGCGGCTGTACAACCAGCCGATGAGGTTGGCGACGAGGTAGCCGCCGATGAGACGCGCCACCAGGATGCCGTCGCTGAACCCGAACGCCGCGTGCGTGCTGATGATCACGATGGGGTTCACGATCGGCGCGGCGACCAGGAACGTCAGGGTGTCCGAGACGCCGAACCCGCGCATCATCAGTCCCCGCGCGAACGGCACGTTGCCGCACTCGCAGACGGGGATGAACATCCCCAGCAGGGACAGCACCGCCCGGCGGGCCCAGGGAGTGCGCGGCATCCATCGTTCGATCGCCCCCGGCGGGACCCACACCTGGACGATGATCGAGAGGATGACGCCGAGCACGACGAACGGCAGCGACTCGATGAGGACGCTGAGGGTGAGCGTCAGGCCGTCCTGGGCGCGCGTGGGCAGCGAGGCGCCGAAGAGGGACGGCGCGAAGGCGTCGATCGCGAAGAGCGCGGCGACCACGACGACACCCAGGCCGAGCGCGACGAGGGTGCGGGGGGCGCCGCTCCGGGTGGGCGGCGGCGCGGCGGTGCGACTAGTCGTCGCCACGCTCACGGGCGCGGTTCGTGGCGCAGGAGGCGCAGATCCCGAAGATGTCGACGACGTGCTCGGCCTCCGAGAAGCCGTGCTGCGCGGCGGTGCGCTGCGCCCACTCCTCGACGTCGTGGGCCTCGATCTCGACGGCCACGCCGCACGAACGGCAGATCAGGTGATGGTGGTGACCGCGCGTCTCGCAGGCGCGGAAGAGGTTCTCGCCCTCAGGGCTCTGCAGCGAGTCCGCGTCGCCCTGGGCGGCCAGACCGGCGAGCGTGCGGTACACCGTGGCGAGGCCGATGCCGGTGTTGTCGTCGCGCAGGGTGGCGTGCAGCGCCTGGGCGCTGACGAAGCCGCGCGCGTCGGCGAGAGCTTCTCGCACGCGTTCGCGCTGCCACGTGTTGCGCTGGACCATGGCGGAGATTCTATCGACGCGAGTTCGGAAACGGCTGGGACGGGCCAGGAGTTCGCCGGAGGCGCACCCGTCTTCGGCGCCGGCGTCGTCAGACGGCGCGGGTCACGCGGTCGCGGCGGGCGCCGACGAGGCGGCAGACGAGGTAGATCGCGAACGAGATCGTCGTGATGTAGGGGCTCACGGGCAGCGTGCCGGCGACGGCCAGCAGGATGCCGCCGACCGCCGAGACGAAGCCGAACAAGGCGGCCAGCACCGGGACGGCGAGGGGACCGGATGCCACCCGCATCGCGGCCGCGGCCGGGGTG
>VGAV01000582.1 GCA_016870695.1 Actinomycetota bacterium
CGACGAGGGACCGATTCTGGGGCCATGCCGTGAAGATCGTGTTTCACCCCGCGTCGACGTTGGCGGACGCTGCGCGCACTCACTACCTTCGTGCTGTGACCGAGAACACCTCTGCCGCCCCCGCCCCGCGTCCGACGCACTCGCTGGCCGTCTCGCCGGTGATCGCCCCTGCCGCCTCCGTCGACGGGTTCGTCAAGCAGTTCCTGCAGAACCTCAACTTCGACCAGGGCGTCGCGCTCTCGGCATCCCATGTCAACGACCGCTACCTGGCGCTGGCCAGCACGGTCCGCGACTACCTGATGGCGCGCTGGTTCGACGACCGCGCGCAGCAGAAGAAGCTGCAGGCCAAGACCGTCTGCTACCTCTCGGCGGAGTACCTGCTGGGCCGGCAGCTCGACAACAACCTCCTCGCCGCCCGTCTCACCGACATCGCCACCGAGGCGCTCGCCCAGTGCGGCATCGACATCGACGACCTCCGCGCTGTCGAGATCGAGCCGGGCCTCGGCAACGGCGGCCTCGGGCGCCTGGCCGCGTGCTTCATCGACTCCCTCGCCACGATGAGCGTGCCCACGATCGGGTACGGCATCCGCTATGAGTACGGCATCTTCCGCCAGGCGTTCGCCGACGGCCAGCAGGTCGAGCAGCCGGACGCGTGGCTGCGCATGGGATCGCCGTGGGACTTCCCGCACCCCGAGCACGCCCAGACCATCTCGTTCGCCGGGACCACCGAGACGTACGACGACGACGGCGTCGAGCGGACCCGCTGGGTGCCGGAGTGGAACGTGCTCGCCGTGCCGTACAACATGATGGTGCCCGGCTACCACAACGGCCGCGTCAACACCCTGCGCCTGTGGCGCGCGGTGGCCACGAACGCCTTCGACCTGCACACCTTCAACTCGGGCGACTACGTCCAGTCGGTCCGCGCGCAGACGTTCGCGGAGAACATCTCGAAGGTGCTCTACCCCGAGGATTCCACCCCGCAGGGCAAGGAGCTGCGTCTGCAGCAGCAGTACTTCTTCGTCGCGGCATCCATCGCCGACTTCATCGAGAACGTCCTGCCGGACGACTTCGACCTCGAGGGGCTGCCGGAGCGGGTCATCTTCCAGCTCAATGACACCCACCCCGTCATCGGCGTGCCCGAGCTCATGCGCGTGCTCGTCGACGAGAAGAAGATGGACTGGGATGCCGCCTGGGCCATCACGCAGAAGTGCTTCGCCTACACGTGCCACACCCTGCTGCCGGAGGCCCTCGAGGTCTGGTCGGTCGACCTGCTCGGGCGCCTGCTGCCCCGCCACCTCGAGATCATCTACCGCATCAACGACGAGTTCCTCCTCGAGGTGCGGGAGCGGTTCGGCGACGACGAGATGCTCATCCGCAACATGTCGATCATCGGCGAGCACCCGTACCGCTCGGTGCGCATGGCCTACCTCGCCACGGTCGCCGGGTCGAAGGTCAACGGCGTCGCGGAGCTGCACTCGCAGCTGCTGCGCGACAACGTGCTGAAGGACTTCGCCGAGATGTGGCCGGACAAGTTCACCAACGTCACCAACGGCGTCACGCCCCGCCGCTTCCTCCGTCTGGCGAACCCGGACCTGTCCTCGCTCATCACCGAGGCGCTCGGCGCCGGCTGGACGGTCGACCTCGAGCGCCTGCGGGGCCTCGAGGCGCTCGCCGACGACGCCGACTTCCGCGAGCGGTTCGCCGCGGTGAAGCTGTCGAACAAGCGCCGCCTCAGCCGGGTGCTGGAGGCGCGCGGCGAGGACGCCCTCGACGACAGCCACATGCTCGACGTGATGATCAAGCGTCTGCACGAGTACAAGCGCCAGACGCTGAAGGTCCTGCACATCGTCAGCACCTACGAGGGCATCGTCTCGGGCCGCCTCGACGTGGACGCGGTGCAGGCGCGCACGT
>VGAV01000583.1 GCA_016870695.1 Actinomycetota bacterium
CGACGTAGATGCCGTCCTTGTGGTTGTCCCAGTACTCGTTGCGGAACGGCGGCTCGGTGGCGTCGTCCTGCGTGACGGCGAACTGGCGGTCGGTCAGACGGCTGAGCGCCTGCGACGTCTTCCGGTACTCCGTGCTCACGGTGCGTGTCCCTTCGTCATCGACGCCCGGTGCGGGCGACACAGGGTGGAACGTCGGACGTCCGTGTTTTGGTCCCGTTTCCGGCCGTGGGGGCTGGGAGCGGGCTGTGAGTTGTGCGGGGCGGGCGAGCATCGATGGCGTCGTCCGGGGGTCCGGGGACCTCGCTGATTCTCCGGGCTGTGACGGTTCGGGATGCCGTGGGTAAGCCCCCGTGGGCGGGGTGGCGCGGTCGTTGCGGTGTCCCTTCACGGTTCGGGATGCCGTGGGCAAGCCCCCGTGGGCGGGGCGGCGCGGTCGTTACGGTCTCCTCACGTGCTTCGGGTTCCCGCCCGGGCAGTCCACCGAGGTTCGGGCCCCGCCCGGACGATCATGGGAGGTCGAGCCATGCCCCGCACCATCGTCATCACCGGCGCCAGCGACGGGATCGGCGCCGCGTCGGCGCGTCAGCTGCACGACATCGGCGAGAACGTCGTCGTCGTCGGCCGCAATCCCGACAAGACGGCGCGGGTCGCGGATGCGATCGGCGCGGACTCGTTCGTCGCGGACTTCAGCGACCTGGCCCAGGTGCGCGAGCTCGCGGCGGGTCTGCTCGAGCGGTATCCGCGCATCGACGTGCTGGCGAACAACGCCGGCGGCATCTTCGGGGACCGCACGGTGACCGGCGACGGCTACGAGCTGACGTTCCAGGTGAACCATCTCGCGCCGTTCCTGTTGACCAATCTCCTCCTGGAGCGTCTCATCGGCTCAGCGGCATCCGTCATCCAGACCTCCAGTGCCGCGGCACGGCTGATGGCGCGTTTCGACGGCGACGATTTGCAGGGGGAGCGCCGGTACTCCTCGACGACGGCGTACGGGAACGCGAAGCTCGCGAACGTGCTGTTCACGAAGGAGCTGCACCGCCGGTACGGCGACGCCGGGCTGTCGGCGGTAGCGTTCCACCCGGGGGTCATCGCGTCGAGCTTCGGGTCGACCTCGGACGGTCCGATGAAATTCCTCTACGGGGGACCGCTGGCGCAGAAGCTCATGACGTCGACCGACGTCGGTGGGGCGCGGCTGACGTGGCTGGCGTTGGGCAAGCCCGGGGTCGACTGGGAGCCGGGTGGGTTCTACTCGAACAACAAGCCGGCGCGGACGAACAAGATCGCGGACGATCCCGCGCCCGCGCGGCTGCTGTGGGACCGCAGCGCGGAACTGGTGGGTCTGAGCTCCTGACGGCGGAGCTTTGGGGCCCGGATTCAGGGGAGCTTGCTCAGCGGACGCCGGCCCGGGGCGGTGCGACGTTCCAGCCCAGTCGCTCCAGCGCGTCGAAGAGGCGGCGGGCCTCGGCCCATGCGATGGCACCGGACTTGTCCGAGTAGACGTCGATGGCGAGCGGCGGTGGGTCGGCGAACTTGGGGATCTCCACTTCGGCCCACGCGTTCGGGGCGAGGCAGACCCGCGGTCGTGCGGTGCGGGCGTCGTCGACCGACCCGTCCGCGGCGAACGCGATGGTGTCGAGCGCGTCGATCTTGGTGACCGGCATGTCGACGACGATGGTGACGGCGTGCAGCTCCTCGGACATCGCGCACCTCCCGCTTCATCCTGACACGGCGGGAGTGGGCGGGGCCGGGGATGGCGGGGTCGGATGCCGCGGGGCTGACGGGCGTCGGAGGGCGGCGTCGCATGCCGCAGATCCCCGCGATCGGGCCCGGTTGCCGGCGGCGGATCGCCGGGTCGGATGGCACGGCTCCACCGCCCTGCCGCCCGACCTCCGCCAGCTAGCCGCCGG
>VGAV01000584.1 GCA_016870695.1 Actinomycetota bacterium
TGCCGCTCGGCACGCGCGCGCCGCCGCCGTCACGCTCATCGACGCCGCGATGCCCGCCGCCTGACGCGGTGGCGGCCGCCTGCGCGGTGCCGGCCGCCTGACGCCGTGGCTCGCGGACCCCGCATCATGCCCGGCGCCCGACGCCCGCCCAGAATCGGATGCGGGCCCCAGAATCGGATGCCACCGGCTGATTCATCCGAATCCGCGGCCGTCATCCGATTCCGCCCACACCCGGCGGCGCCGCGCCGGCCTCAACGACCGGTCGCGCCGCCGTCCCAGGACCGTGCGAGCTCGACGACTGCCGCGATCGCGGCCTCGGTGTCCGCGGGCGACCCGCCCGCGCGACCCGCGACGAGTCCGGCCACGAACGCGCTGAGGGGGGCGGCCGGGCGGGCCACGCCGTTCGCGACGTCGCGGGCGAGGTCGAGCACGAGCGAGATCGGGATGTCCCCGTCGGCGAGGCCGAAGCGCTCGGCGAGCGCCGCGCTCCAGTCGTTCAGCGCCTCGGGCGGCAGCGTGCGGGAATCGGTCATCGTTCCTCCTCGGACGTCGTTCAGATCGTCCCACGTGTCGATGTCCCGCGTCAGCGCGGCCGCCACGGGGACCACCTCGACCTCGAGCCGTCCGAGGAGCGCCCGCATCGAGGCATCCCGTCCCCGGTCGGGAAGGAGGGATGCCGCCTGCCGCAGGGCGTCCGTGCGATAACGGCCGATCAGCCACTGCGCACTCTCTCCGTCGCCGAGGCAGACGCCGTCGCCCGGGATCTCGACCGCGGCGAGCGCCGTCACGGCGGCGCCCGGGGCGGCCAGGTCGCACGCGAGCAGCCACACCTCCGCCGCCCCCACCCGCGGAAGGGCGGCGACGATCCCTGCGACGGGGCCGCCGAACGGAGGGTCCTCGCGGACCCAGTCCACGGCGAGTCCGGCGTCGAGCACCGGCGCCGCGACCACGACCCGGTCCACCCCGACGGCCCGGACGGCGGCGACCGCGGCCGCGAGCAGCGTCGCGCCCCGGACGGTGAGGAGCGGCTTGACCGCGCCGCCGAGGCGGGACCCGCGGCCGCCCGCGAGCAGGATCGCGTCGGCGCTCACCGCGGCATCCGCGTTCCAGCGAGGCGAGACCCGCGCCCGCCCGCGAGCAGGATCGCGTCGGCGCTCATCGCGGCATCCCCGCCGGAGGTCACCACAGCATCACGTCCACGGCGTCGCCCGCCTCGCGGTCACGGCCGTCCGGCGGGATGACGGCGAGTCCTCCCGCCGCCGCGAACCCGCGGGTGGAGCCGCCGGCACCGGGGGCGGGCGGAACGGCCCGCCAGGTCGCGGGGTCGGTGCGATCGATCGCCACGGGTACGTACTGCGTCCGGCCGGAGCGCCCGCGCCACGGTCCCGCCAGCGTCAACGCGAGGGAGGGCCGTCCGAGATCGATCGCCCCCTCGAGCGCCGACAGCGCCGGACGGACGAACAGCTCGAACGACACCGCGGCGGCGGTCGGGTTCCCCGGCAGTCCGAACAGCAGCATTCCGTCCGGGGAATATCCGAATCCCTGGGGTCTCCCGGGCTGCATACGCACCTGCGAGAAGCGCATCACCCCGCCGAGACTCATCCGCACGACCTCGTACGCGCCCGCGCTCACTCCTCCCGACAGGACCACCGCGTCGGCGCCCGCGGCCGCCGCGTCCGCGATCGCGCGTCGCAGTCCGTCGCCCTGGTCGTCGACGCTGCCCCGCAGGACGATCTCGGCACCGGCCTCCTCCGCGAGCCCGGCCAGCAGCAGGCTGTTCGACTCCGGGATCTGCCCGCGCCGCAGCGGTTCCCCCGGCGGGACGAGCTCGGACCCCGTCGACACGACCGCGACGCGCGGCGCACGGCTGACCGGGACGGACGGGATGCCGGCCGCGGCGAGC
>VGAV01000585.1 GCA_016870695.1 Actinomycetota bacterium
GCCGTTACGGCTGAGCGCGGTGCGCACCTCGGCCGCGGCGCGGTTCTTGTTGTCGGTCAGACACTCGATGAGGAACGCGACGCCGTTGGGGCCGTAGCCCTCGTACATGATCGAGGTGTACTCGACCGCGTCGCCGCCGATGCCCGCACCGCGCTTGATGGCACGGTCGATGTTGTCCTTGGGGACCGAGGTCTTCTTCGCCTTCAGCACGGCGTCGAAGAGGGTCGGGTTGCCCTGCAGGTCCGCTCCGCCGAGCTTGGCGGCGACCTCGATGTTCTTGATCAGCTTGGCCCACGACTTGGCGCGGCGGGAGTCGATGACCGCCTTCTTGTGCTTGGTCGTCGCCCATTTGGAGTGTCCGGACATGCTCTCCAGTCTAGAGCGCGGGGGCGCCCGCGCCGCTGCGGACCCGGACCCGGTCGAGGAACCGGGCGTGGAAGCGCGTCTCGCCCGTCGACTCCGGGTGGAACGCCGTGCCCAGCAGCGCACCCTGCTCGATCGCGACGACCCGCCCGTCGGGGAGGGATGCCAAGGGGGTGGCATCCGGTCCCCACTCCACCACCACGGGGGCGCGGATGAACGCGGCGTGCACCGGCGGAGCGCCGAGGGCCGGGACGTCGAGGTCCGTCTCGAACGACGCCGTCTGGCTGCCGAACGCGTTGCGGGCCACGCGGGCGTCGAGGCCGCCGAAGGTCTGCTGACCCTCGATGCCGCCGTCGATGCGGTCGGCCAGCAGGATCAGCCCCGCGCAGGTGCCGAAGACGGGCAGGCCGTCCGCGATCGCGGCGCGCAGGGGCTCGCGCATGCCGAACGCGCGGGCGAGCTTGTCGATGACGCTGGACTCGCCGCCGGGGAGGATGAGCCCGTCCACGGCGGCGAGCTCGTCGGGGCGACGCACCGGACGGGCGTCGGCCCCGAGGCCCTGCAGGACGCAGACGTGCTCGCGCACGTCGCCCTGCAGGGCGAGCACGCCGACCCGGGGCTTACCAGCCACGCTCGGCGAGGCGGTGCGGGGCGGGGAGGTCGGCGACGTTGATGCCGACCATCGCCTCGCCGAGCCCGCGGGAGGCCTCGGCCACGATCTTCGGGTCGTCGTGGAACGTGGTCGCCTTGACGATGGCGGCGGCGCGCTGCGCCGGGTTGCCAGACTTGAAGATGCCCGAGCCGACGAAGACGCCGTCCGCGCCGAGCTGCATCATCATCGCGGCGTCCGCGGGCGTGGCCACTCCCCCGGCGGTGAATAGGACGACGGGCAGGGTCCCGGTCTCGGCGATCTCGGCGACGAGCTCGTACGGCGCCTGCAGCTCCTTGGCGGCGACGTACAGCTCGTCCTTGGTCTTGGCACGGAGGGCGTTGATCTCGCTGCGGATGGTGCGGATGTGCTTCGTCGCCTCCGACACGTCGCCGGTGCCGGCCTCGCCCTTGGAGCGGATCATCGCCGCACCCTCGGTGATGCGGCGCAGGGCCTCGCCGAGGTTGGTGGCACCGCAGACGAAGGGGACGGTGAAGTTCCACTTGTCGATGTGGTTGACGTAGTCGGCGGGCGAGAGCACCTCGGACTCGTCGATGTAGTCGACGCCGAGCTCCTGCAGGATCTGCGCCTCGACGAAGTGCCCGATGCGCGCCTTCGCCATGACCGGGATGGAGACGGATGCCACGATGTCGTCGATCAGGTCGGGGTCGCTCATGCGCGCGACGCCGCCCTGGGCGCGGATGTCGGCGGGGACGCGCTCGAGCGCCATCACGGCGACGGCGCCGGCGTCCTCGGCGATGCGGGCCTGCTCGGCGGTGACGACGTCCATGATGACGCCGCCCTTCAGCATCTCGGCGAGGCCGCGCTTGACGCGCGAGGTTCCGGTCGCGGTGTCCGACATGTCGTCTCCGTCCTGACGCTTCGGGGCG
>VGAV01000586.1 GCA_016870695.1 Actinomycetota bacterium
GATCGGCCGCGGTTTCACCGCGATCACCGGTGAGACCGGCGCGGGCAAGACCATGGTCGTCACCGGTCTCGGGCTGCTGCTGGGGCAGCGCGCGGACTCGGGAGCCGTCCGTTCCGGCGCGGCCCAGGCCGCCGTCGAGGGCGTCTGGATCGTGCCGGAGGACGGCCCGGTCGCCGACCGTGTCCGCGAAGCCGGCGGAGCGGTCGAACCCGTCGGCGGCGGAGCGGCGGAGCTGTACCTGGGCCGCACCGTGTCGAGCGAGGGGCGCGGACGCGCCACTGTCGGCGGCCGGACGGCCCCCGCGGGTGTCCTGTCGGATCTGGCCGACGCCCTCGTCGTCGTCCACGGACAGTCGGACCAGCTGCGGCTGAAGAGTTCGACGGCGCAGCGTCAGGCGCTCGACCGCTTCGGCGGCGAGACCGTCACGACCGCACGCGAGCGGTACCGCACCGCGTGGGACGCTTGGCGTGCCCTGGATGCCGAGCTGACGACGCTCGAGACCGACCGCGACGACCGCGCCGCCGAGGCGGAGCGGCTGCGCGCCGCGATCGCCGAGATCGAGGCGGCCGCACCCGTCCCCGGTGAGGAGGACGAGCTCTCCCGCCGGGCCGAGCGCCTCGCCAACGCGGAGGAGCTGCGGGTGGCCGCCGCCACCGCGCACGCCGTGCTGTCGAGCGACGACGAGGGTCCGGACGTCGTCACCCTCCTCGCCGAGGCGCGACGCGCCCTCGAGCGGATCGCCGACAGCGACGCTGCCCTCGGGACCATCGGCGAGCAGGTCGCCGACCTCGGATACCGCGCCGCGGACGTCGCGGTCGCCCTCTCGGGCTACCTCGCCGACCTCGACGAGTCGGGACCGCATGAGCTCGCCGCCGTCGAGGAGCGGCGCTCGGTCCTGGCGGGTCTGGCCCGCACGCACGGCTCCGTCGACGCGGCGCTCGAGCTGTTGGCATCCGGGTCCGCGCGCCTCATGGAGCTCGACGACGACGGCGACCGGATCGCGCGGCTGACGGCCGACCGCGACGCCGCCGCCGCCGAGCTCGACGCCGCGGCCGAGGACCTCAGCGCCGCCCGCCGCGAGGCCGCGGAGCGGCTGGGAGCAGCCGTGACCGAGGAGCTGCACGCCCTCGCCCTCCCCGACGCCCGTCTCACCGTCGACGTCTCACCGGCCGCCGCTCCCGCGGGCCACGGCCGCGACGACGTGGCCATCCTCCTCGCCCCGCATCCGGGCGCAGACCCGCGGCCGGTCTCTCGGGGGGCGTCCGGCGGCGAGCTCAGCCGCGTCATGCTCGCGATCGAGGTCGTCATCGCCGGGGTCGACCCGGTGCCGACGTTCGTGTTCGACGAAGTGGATGCCGGGATCGGCGGTGCGGCGGCCATCGAGGTCGGCCGCCGTCTGGCGCGCCTCGCCGAGTCGTCGCAGGTGATCGCGGTCACGCACCTCGCCCAGGTCGCCGCGTTCGCCGGCAACCACCTGACCGTCGTCAAGGGCAACGACGGCTCCGTCACGGCATCCAGTGTCCGTCGCCTGGACGGAGTGGAGCGCGAAGCCGAGATGGCGCGCCTGCTGTCGGGGCTGAGCGACTCGGATGCCGCGCTCACGCACGCGAGGGAGCTGCTCGCCACCGGGCGCGCACGATGACGACGCGGACGACGAACGGGGGCGCGCGGTGTCCGCGGGCCCTCGGTCGCTGATAGGATCGAAGCCCGTGATGCAGACTTCGGACGCGGGACATTCAGACGACACCACGGCATCGACCTTCACCACGAAGCACATCTTCGTGACCGGAGGAGTGGTCTCCTCTCTCGGGAAGGGCCTGACGGCGGCGAGCCTCGGCAACCTCCTCACGGCGCGGGGACTCCGCGTCGTCATGCAGAAGCTCGACCCCTACCTCAAC
>VGAV01000587.1 GCA_016870695.1 Actinomycetota bacterium
CGATGGTGCGGTGTCCGAGCTCGATCAAGTGGTCCACCGCCAGACGCGCTCCCGCGCGCTGGTCCACGCCGACCGTGTGCCACGAGGCATCCGCCTCCGCCTTGATGACGATCGTGGGCAGGCCGGTGCTCTGCTGGCGGAGCAGGTCGAGGGAGGACTTGCGCGGGGCGATGACGCACAGGGCGTCGATGCCCTGGGTCACCAGCTCCACGACGCCGGAGTCCATCTGGGAGGAGTCGTCGTCGCCGATCGAGAACGCGCTCACGGCGTACCCCACGTGCCGGGCGGCGTTCTCGAGGGCGCGGAGGGTGTTGTTCGGACCGTTCTGGACCGGGCCGTCGATGAGCACGCCGATCCGACGCGCCCGCCGCGTCGCCAGCGCCCGGGCGATCGAGCTCGGCGTGTAGTTCATCTCCTCGATCGCCTGCAGTACGCGCGAGCGCGTGGACTCGCGGATGTTGGGGTGCCCGTTCAGCACGCGCGAGACGGTCATGTGCGAGACGCCCGCCCGGCGGGCGACGTCGTAGATGCTGGGCCGCTGCCACCCGCGACTGGAGGACTGGGGCATGGTCTCTCTTCCGATCCCGACGTCATGATCACGGTGCCGGCCGGACAGTCCCGCGGCACACGGCAGATCACGGGCCACGCCGAGAGAAATGCCGATCACAGCGATGTTACGCGCCCACCCCGCCGGGATTGTTGTGCGACCCCCGGAATTTCCCCCTTGCCGCCGCCCGGACGACGACGAGACCGCCTCCCGGCGGTCGGCGTCGTCCAGGACGCCGCCGCCGGGAGGCGGTCTCGTGTGCGGGTGGGGGAGGTCAGGAGCGGACGCGACGGCGACGCGCGACGATGAGCGCGACGCCGACGACCACGAGCACCGCCGCGGCGCCGATCAGCAGCCAGGCGGGCTCGGCGCCGGTGCCGGCCAGCCATCCGAGATCCGGCGTGCTCGACGGTGAGGGCGCGGGCGCCCCGCCCCCGGGCGGGGTCGGCAGCACGGTCGGCGACGGGGAGCCGCCGACGGGCGGCGTCGGCACGATCGTGGGCGAGGGGGTCGGCGTGAGCGTGGGCAGGGGGGTGATGTCGACGTCGACGGTGACGGCATCGTCGGGCAGGGGGGCTACCGCGGCAAAGAGGGGCATCACGAACTTTCTGTGGTGGGGGCGGTGGTGCGGGTCCGACGGAAGCGGCGGGTCTCCGCTCCCGTCGATGTGGGCGATCCCGACGAGGGGGCGACGGGGGCGCCGACGGCGGCGGCGAACGGCCCGACCGCCGAGGCTCGTCCTTCTTCGCGCGCCCGGGCCAGGGCGGCGGCGAAGCGGCGACGCCGCCAGAACAGCGCAGCGACGATGAGGGCGAGGCCGAGGAGGACGAGCAGCTGCGACACGGGAACGGCCCAGAAGCCGGCGTCCGCGGACTGCGAGGCGACGTCGACGGTTTCGCCGCCCAGGTCGCTGGCCGTCGGGACGAGCTCGATCGACCCCGGTACGAAGACCGTCGGCCAGACGCCGTCGACCGCCACGGTGAAGGTGCGGGACTCCCCCGGCAGCAGCATCTGCCGCGGGGCGTCCCCGGCGGGGAAGGCGGCGGAGCCGGTCCCCGCTTCGACGGACCCCTCGACGAGCAGACCCGCGTTGCCGGTGTTCTCGACGGTGAACGTCGTGGTCGCCGCGCCGGGGCGGAACGGGTTCCACGACATGTCGTAGTCGGAGCCCACGCCCGTGATGGCGTACGCCGGGACGATCTCGCCCGTGACGCGCGTCATCACGCGGAATCCGACGCGACTTTCGACACCGACCTGCGAGCCGTTCTCGTCCGTCCCGCTGGACCGGACGGAAGCGGCGATGCCCGCGGCGTGGTCGCCGGGGACGGCATCTTCCGGG
>VGAV01000588.1 GCA_016870695.1 Actinomycetota bacterium
AGTCGGGAGACCACGTCAAGGTCGGCGTCGAGAACGGCCAGTTCTCGTTCGAGACCAGCCCGCGCGGTGAGAAGGTCGCGATCGGTGTCGGCACCGCGGGGGAGATCACCGCGACGCCGGACATCGTCGCCGGCAACTGACCGCCGACGCCTGAGGGGCCCGGATGCTACGGCATCCGGGCCCTTCCGCATCCCCGGCGTACGCTGGGACGATGACCGATCCCGCGCCGTTCGTCGTCCGACCCGCGACCACCGCGGACGTACGACGCATCCACGCGCTGCTGGAGCCGTACGTGCAGAAGCGCATCCTGCTCGGCAAGGATCTCGCCGTGCTGTTCGGGTCCGTCCAGCAGTTCGTCGTGGCCGAGGTCGACGGCCGGATCGTCGGCTGCGGCGCGCTTCATGTGATGTGGGAGGACCTCGGCGAGATCCGGACGCTCATCGTCCACGACGAATGGCTGCACCACGGCATCGGTCGCGCCATCGTCGAGGTACTGGAGCAGCAGGCGCGAGATCTCGGCATCCATCGTCTGTTCTGCCTGACGTTCGAGGTCGAGTTCTTCACGCGCCGCGGCTTCGCGCCGATCGGCGAGCAGGTGGTCGACCCCGACGTCTACTCGCAGCTGCTGCGCAGTCCCGACGAGGGCGTCGCCGAGTTCCTGGACCTCGCGCACGTGAAGCCCAACACCCTGGGCAACACCCGCATGCTCAAGCACCTCTGAGCGCGCCGCGGAGGGCGTGCACAGTCGCGCCGCCTACCCTGGACGTATGACCGATGCCCCCCGCAGGCGGCACTCTCCGGCGGTCTACCGCCGGCGCCGCCTCGTCGCCGTGCTGCTCGCGCTCGCGGTGATCGGCCTCGTCGTCTGGCTCGTGGCCGCGCCGCCGTGGCGTGCCGCCCCGACCGCCGATGCGACGACGCCGGCTCCCGCCTCCTCGAGCACCCCCGACGCCCCGTCACCGTCCGCTTCCACTCCGGCACCCGTACCGTCCGAGACGCCCTCCGCCGCCGCCGACGCCGGACCCGTCGAGTGCTCGCCCGCGGACATCCGCGTGGAGGCGCTGTCCGATCAGGCCGAGTACGCGCAGGGGCAGAACCCGCAGCTGTCCATCCGTCTCGCCAACACCGGGACCAGCGACTGCCGGATGAATGTCGGCACGAGCGCTCAGTCCTTCACCGTCACGAGCGGGTCCGACGTGTGGTGGCGATCGACCGACTGCCAGACCGAGCCGAGCGACATGGAGGTCGTCCTGACCGCGGGGCAGGAGGTCACGAGTGCGGCGCCGCTGACCTGGGACCGGACCCGTTCCTCGGTCGACTCCTGCGACGGCGAGCGTCCGTTCGCGCCCGGTGGGGGAGCGACGTACCACCTGAGCGTCTCGATCGGCGGCATCCCGTCGGCCGGAACGGCGACGTTCATCCTGCAGTGACGGTCCGTGTCCGCGCGGTTCGGGCGCCTTGCGGGCCCTTCGCCGTCGGACATGTCCAAGGAATGGGCTGTGACCGGGAGAATGTCCCCCGAAGAGAGGACAGACGGTTCGAGGGCGGGCACGTAGCCTGGACATGTCCTCGAAAGAAGGTCGCAAGCGTCGTCCCCAGCGACGTGCCGGAGTGTTCCCCAAGCACAGAAGGCATGCGGCCTCGAGGATGTGGGCCCTCTCGAGATCCCCAGCCCCCAACTGGAGTTCTCGAGAGGGCCTTTGTCATGTCCGGGGGCGGGGCGGTGCCGGGTGGGCGACGTCGGGGCAGGCGACGGTGCGAGGACAGGCTGGCTCGCGGCGATTCCGCATGGTGCGGGCGCATCGCCTGTCGCGGTGACAGCTGCGGGCGGTCGCCGCGGGGCGGGTGCGCCGGGCGGCCGGGCTTGGAGCGCGCGGGTACGCC
>VGAV01000589.1 GCA_016870695.1 Actinomycetota bacterium
GTCCGCGCGGACGGAGCGGGACAGGCCGCCGACGACCCGGTCGCGCTGCTGCTCATCCTCGTGTGGCCCATCAGCTCGTACTGGTTCATCTACGCGCTGTTCGTCTTCACGATCGTGTTCTGGGCCTTCCGACGGATGCCGCCCTGGGTGCTCCTCGCGCTGACCGCCGCCGCCTCCGCCCTCACCTCCGCCGGGCTGCTCGACACCGACAACGTCGGCCTCAACCGCATGATCGAGTACCTCGTGTTCTTCGTCGCGGGCGCGTATTTCCACCGCCGGATCTACACGGCGGTCGAGCGCACGGGGCCGCTCGGCACGGTCGTGGCCGTCGTCGGGTTCGCCGCGTTCGCCGCCGTCGCGACGTTCGTGCCGCGCCTGGGCGGCATCCCGGGGGTTGCGCTCGTCGGTCAGGTGCTCGTGCTGGCCGCGGGCTTCACCCTCGCGACCTGGCTGGTGCGGCTGCGGCCGCTGGCGTGGCTGACCTACGTGGGCGTGCGGTCGTTGAACATCTACCTCGTCCACATCTTCGTCATCGCGCTGCTCGCGCTCCCGCTGGCTCTCGTGCCCGAGGCGCTGGACTCCCTGCCGGGTCGCGGCCTGCTGGTCATCGGCGCGATGACCGCGGTGGTCACGGCCCTGTCGATCCTGCTGACGCGGTACCTGACGCGCGTGTCGTGGCTGTTCGTCTACCCCTTCCGCAGCGGTGTGAAGCTGCGTGCCCGACGCCCCGCGGCGGAGCGGTCATGACCGGCCAGCTGATGACGCTGCGTGCCCGACGCCCCGCGGCGGAGCGGTCATGACCGGCCCGGCGGCTCCCGTGCGGCTGAGATGGCCGGACGTCGCCCGGGGCGGCGCCATGATGTTCGTCGTGCTCGCGCACACCCTCCAGCTGCTCGACGCCTACGGCTGGTCCCTCGGGTGGCTCGACACAGCCAACACGTTCCTCACGGCGATCCGGATGCCGCTGTTCTTCACCATCGCCGGGATGCTCGCCACGTCGGCCCTCCGCCGGCCGTGGGGGCGGCTGTGGCGCACGCGGCTGCTCCTGCTGGTCTACGTGTACGTGCTCTGGATGGCCGTCCGATCCGTGTGGTTCTCGTTCGTGCCGTGGCCGTTGGGCGACCTGCCGCCGTGGGCGTCGTTCCTGCTGCTGCCGGTGTGGCCGACCACCGGGCTGTGGTTCCTGTACGCCCTCGTGCTCTACACCGTCGCCGCGAAGGCGCTGTCCCGTGCGCCCCGGTGGGTGTCGCTCGGGGCGGCCGCGGCGCTGTCGGTGCTGGCCGCGTACGACCTTGTCCCTACGGGCGACAACCCGATCTGGCGCTCCATCGCGCTCTACCTGCTGTTCTTCCTGCTCGGCGTGCACGGGTCGGACCTGTGGAAGGCGCTGGCCGCGCGGACCCGCGCCTGGTGGGCCGTGCCGGCACTGCTGCTCATCCCGGCTGCGTTCGCCGTCTTCACGCTCGTCCCGTCGGCCGGCGCCGGTGCGGCCCGCGTGCTGCTGTCGACGGTCTGCGTCGCCGCCTGCATCGTGCTCGCGAGCGTCCTCGCCCGCGTCCCGGGGCTCTCCGCCCCGTTCGCCGCCGTGGGACGCCGCACCCTCCCCATCTACGTCATGCACACGCTGCTGCTGGCCGCCGCGGTGGCCGTCGTGCCCGTCGGCGTCGTACCGACTCCGGCTGCGGCGATCGGGCTCTGCGCCGGGGCCATCGTGGTGAGCCTCGGCCTGGCGAATCTCCTCGATGGCGTTCCCGGCGTCTTCGCACCCCCGGCCGCCTGGACCCGGGACGCGACCCAGCACGAAAGGCCCCAGCCCGACAGCGGCCGGCCCGTCGAGCGCTGACTTGGCGCAGATGTACGCGCCGGACGCC
>VGAV01000590.1 GCA_016870695.1 Actinomycetota bacterium
CGTCACCTTCGCGACGGCGTCGGCATTCATCGGCGGACCTCGATCCCCTCGGCGGCCATGGCGTCCTTGACCTGGGCGACGGTCAGCTGACCGGAGTGGAACACGGATGCCGCGAGCACCGCGTCCGCACCCGCCTGCACGGCCGGGGCGAAGTGCTCCAGCGCGCCCGCACCGCCCGAGGCGATCACGGGGACCGCGGCCACCTGGCGCATGAGCCGGACCAGCTCCAGGTCGAAGCCCTGCTTGGTGCCGTCGGCGTCGATGGAGTTGACCAGCAGCTCCCCCGCGCCGCGCTCCACGGCCTCGCGCGCCCACTCGAGGGCGTCGAGCGTCGTCTCGGTGCGACCGCCGTGCGTCGTCACGACGAATCCGGACGGGGTGGATGCCGCCCGCTTCACGTCGAGCGAGAGCACGATCACCTGCGCGCCGAAGCGGTCCGCGATCTCGTCCACGAGCTGCGGCCGGGCGATCGCGGCGGAGTTCACGCCGATCTTGTCGGCGCCGACCGCGAGGAGGCGCGCGACGTCGTCGGTCGAGCGGACGCCCCCGCCGACGGTCAGCGGGATGAAGACCTGCTCGGCCGTCCGGCGGACCACGTCGTACGTCGTGGCACGCTCGTCCACCGTCGCGGTGACGTCGAGGAAGGTGATCTCGTCGGCGCCCTGATCGAAGTAGAGCTTCGCCAGCTCGACCGGGTCGCCCATGTCGCGCAGGTCGAGGAAGTTCACGCCCTTCACGACGCGACCGGCCGCGACGTCCAGGCACGGGATGATGCGGCGGGCGAGCGTCATCAGAGCCTCGCGGCGAGGATCTCGGTGACGAGGATGGCGCGGGCGCCGATGGCGTACAGCTCGTCCATGACGCGGTTCACGTCACGGCGCGGGCTCATGACGCGGACGGCCACCCACTCGGGGTCCCGGAGCGGCGAGATCGTCGGCGACTCCAGGCCCGGGGCGACGGCGATCGCCTGCTCGACCAGGTGGGCGGGGAGGTCGTAGTCGACGAGCACGTACTTGCGGGCGGCGAGCACCCCGCGCAGGCGGCGCAGCAGCGTCTCGGTGCCCTCGGCCTCGTTCGGACCCGAGATGAGGACGGCATCCGACTCCAGGAGCACGGGGCCGAAGATCTCCAGCCCCGCCTGGCGCAGCGTGGTGCCGGTGGAGACGACGTCCGCGACGGCGTCGGCGACGCCGAGCTGCACGGCGGACTCGACGGCGCCGTCCAGCGGGACGATGTCCACGGCGATGCCGCGCTCGTCGAGGAACGCGTCCACGAGGCCCGGGTAGGCGGTGGCCACGCGTAGGCCCTGCAGGTCGGCGACGTCGGAGAAGCGGCCGGGGCGACCGGCGAAGCGGAACGTGGAGCCGGCGAAGCCGAGCGACTCGACCTCGCGCGCGCCGGGCATCCTGGCATCCAGGAGCAGGTCCCGGCCGGTGATGCCGACGTCGAGGGCGCCCGAGCCGACGTAGGTCGCGATGTCGCGGGGGCGGAGGTAGAAGAACTCGACCTCGTTGACGGGGTCGACGGTGTAGAGGTCCTTGGAGTCGCGACGTCCGGTGTACCCGGCCTCCGAGAGCATCTCGGCGGCGGTCTCGGCGAGCGACCCCTTGTTCGGCACGGCGATACGCAGCATGACGGGGGCTTTCGTGTTGATCGAGCGGGGGGTGGCGGCGGGCGGCTCAGAGATGTCGGTAGACGTCCTCGAGCGACAGGCCCTTCGCGATCATGAGCGTCTGCAGGTGGTACAGCAGCTGCGAGATCTCCTCGGCCGCGGCCGCGTCGGACTCGTACTCCGCGGCCATCCACACCTCGGCGGCCTCTTCGACGATCTTCTTGCCGATCGCGTGCACGCCCGCGTCGAGCTGGGCGAC
>VGAV01000591.1 GCA_016870695.1 Actinomycetota bacterium
CGTCCCAGTCCTGACCCTGCGGGGCGTGCGGGCGGCCCCGGAGGTAGTCGAAGGTGATGTCGTCGGGCGCCACCATGCCGGCGCGCGCGCCCGCCTCGATCGACATGTTGCACATCGTCATCCGGCCCTCCATCGAGAGGGAGCGGATCGCGCTGCCGCGGTACTCCAGGACGTAGCCCTGGCCGCCGTTGGTGCCGATCCGCGCGATGACGGCGAGGATGATGTCCTTGGCCGTCACGCCGGGCTTGAGCTCGCCCTCGACCGTGATGGCCATGGTTTTGAAGGGCTTGAGCGGCAGCGTCTGCGTCGCGAGCACGTGCTCGACCTCGCTCGTGCCGATGCCGAAGGCCATCGCGCCGAACGCGCCGTGGGTCGACGTGTGCGAGTCGCCGCACACCACCGTGATGCCGGGCATCGTCAGACCCAGCTGCGGACCGACGACGTGGACGATTCCCTGCTCCTTGTCGCCCAGCGAGTGGATGCGGACGCCGAACTCGTCGGCGTTGCGGCGCAGCGTCTCGATCTGGGTGCGGCTGGTGAGGTCGGCGATCGGCTTGTCGATGTTGAGCGTCGGCGTGTTGTGGTCCTCGGTCGCGATCGTCAGGTCGAGGCGCCGGACGCTACGTCCCTCGGCGCGCAGACCGTCGAAGGCCTGCGGGCTCGTGACCTCGTGGACCAGGTGCAGGTCGATGTAGATCAGGTCGGGCTGGCCGTCCTCGCCCTTGACGACGAGGTGGTCGTCCCAGAGCTTCTCGGCCAGGGTGCGGGGACGATCCGGGACGTGGATGCCGTCGGTCGGGGTGCTGCTCATGTTCTGCGTTCTCCTCGAAGGGGGTGAATGGCCCGCGACGAACTCCGCGACGAGAGAGGCCTAGGAAGTCGAGGTCTCGTCGCGGCCGCTAAGGAGGAGGCGAGCGATCCGCATCCGGCCACGATACCACCGGCCCCGGGAGGGTCCGCCGTAACACGGCGCCGCACGGATGTGACCCCGCGGGCGGCCTCGTGCGAACCTGTGCCGACACGTCAGAAAGGAGCGCGCCCGCATGGAACAGCGCATCGAGACCGGATTCGCCACGCGGCAGGTCCACGTCGGATCGACCTCCGCCCCCGCCTCGCCGCGGGCCACGCCGATCTACCTGACGGCCGGCTTCACGTTCCGCGACCTCGACCAGTCCGCGGCGCACTTCGGCGCGGGCAGCGGCTTCGGGTACAGCCGCACGGGCAATCCCACCGTCCACGCCGTCGAGGAGCGTCTCGCGTCCTTGGAGGGCGGCGATCAGGCGGTGCTCGTCTCCAGCGGCCAGGCCGCGGTGACCGTCGCCCTGCTCGCCCTCGCCGGCGCGGGGGACCACGTCGTCGTGTCGGAGCACATCTACGAGGGCACGCGCGGCCTGCTCCTGGACAACCTCGCCCGTCTCGGGATCGAGACCACGTTCGTCGAGACCGGCGACCTCGACGCCTGGCGGGCCGCCATCACGCCGCGCACGCGGGCCCTCTTCGCCGAGACGCTCTCGAACGCCCGCAACGACGTGCTCGACATCGCCGCGGTCGCGGCCGTCGGGGCCGAGCAGGGCATCCCGCTCGTCGTGGACAGCACCTTCACCACGCCCTACCTGGTCCGCCCGATCGAGCACGGGGCGGCCGTCGTCGTGCACTCGGCGAGCAAGTTCCTCGCCGGTCAGGGTGCCGTGCTGGGCGGGGTCATCGTCGACGACGGACGGTTCGACGCCGCGGCATCCGGGCATCTCTTCCCCCATCTCGTCTCCACCGACCGCCTGGGCGGCGCCAGCTTCAGCGAGCGTCACGGCCCGCGCGCGCGTGGTGCGTACATCCGCGAGAGCGTCGCCCCGCGCTTCGGTCCGGCGCCG
>VGAV01000592.1 GCA_016870695.1 Actinomycetota bacterium
CTGAGCAAACGGCTCAGTGGCAGGTACACCTCCGACACCTCGCGCAGGTCGAGGCGGTCGCCGATGCCGCGCAGCTGCACGACCTCCGTCTCGGTGAGCGGCTGCTCGATGCCCCCGGCCATCCGCGCCCACTCGGCGCGGTCGATCTGCCGATAGGGACTGAGCGACGGCGCGACGGTCTCGGACACCCGCCAATCGTACCGGCGCGCTCCGCCCCGCTCGCGGAGCGCCCCGTGTCGGTTTCCGGACCATGGATGCCACCCCGTGGCATCCATCTCGCCTTCACCTCCGTGGAGTCGGACGAAGAACCCGGAATCGGATGCCACGGGCTCCCTCGTCCGAGCCCGCGTCGCTCGTCCGATTCCGCGCAGTCCCGCCGCTACGCTCGGAGCGTGCGTCTCGGGGTTCTCGACATCGGCTCGAACACGGTCCATCTGCTCGTCGCCAACGCGCAGGCGGGCGGTCGGCCGACGGCGACGACGTCGCACCGGTCGGTGCTGCGCCTCATGCGCTACCTCGAGCCCGACGGCTCGATCTCGGCCGAGGGGGTCCGCGGTCTCATCGACGCGGTCACGGCGGCGTGCGAGCGCGCGAAGGCGGAGGGCGTCGACGAGCTGCTGGCGACGGCGACGTCCGCGGTGCGCGAGGCGACCAACGGCGAGGCCGTCATCGCGCAGATCGAGGACGTGCTGGGGCAGCCGCTGCAAGTGCTCGGCGGCGAGACCGAGGCGCGGTTCACCTTCCTGGCGGTGCGCCGGTGGTTCGGCTGGTCCGCCGGGCAGATCCTGCTGTTCGACATCGGCGGCGGCTCGCTCGAGATCGCCGGCGGTGCGGACGAGCTGCCCGACCTGGCCGAGTCGGTGCCGCTCGGCGCGGGGCGGTCGACGGTCCGGTTCCTCCCCCACGACCCGCCGACCGTGGGCGAGATCGACGCGCTGCGGCAGCATGCGGCCGCGGTCCTGGCGCCGGTGGCGCAGCGCTTCGCGGCGCTCCCCCGTCCCGATCACGTCGTCGGCTCGTCGAAGGCGATCCGCTCGTTGGCGAAGCTCGCCGGGTATCCCGTGCCCGGCTGGTCCGGCATCGACCGGATGGTGCTCCCCCGCAAGCAGCTGAAGGACTGGATCCCGCGCCTGGCCCAGATCCCCGCCGACGCCCGCGAGGCACTGCCGGGCATCACGGCGGACCGAACATTCCAGATCGTCGCCGCGGCCGTCGTGGTCGAGCGCGCGATGAAGGCGATGGACGTCGACGAGCTCGAGGTGTCGCCGTGGGCGCTCCGCGAGGGAGTGCTGCTGCGGTACATCGAGGAGCTCGACGGCGCCTGACCCGCACCCTGCGGGACGCTCCCCCGCAGCCGTGACTTGCCGCAGATGCACGCGCCACGCCCCGCGCGGCGTACATCTGCGCCAACTCAGTGGCATCCATCCCGCCCGCGCGGACGCGCCCCCGTGGCCGTGACTTGCCGCAAAAGCACGCGCAACGCCCCGCGCGGCGTACATCTGCGCCAACTCAGTGGCATCCATCCCGCCCGCGCGGACGCTCCCCCGCAGCCGTGACTTGCCACAAAAGCACGCGCAACGCCCCGCGCGGCGTACATCTGCGCCAACTCAGTGGCATCCATCCCGCCCGCGCGGACGCGCCCCCGTGGCCGTGACTTGCCACAAAAGCACGCGCCACGCCCCGCGCGGCGTACATCTGCGCCAACTCAGCGCCCGAGGCCACGCGCCCGCGGCAGCGCCCGACGCGCCCGCGGCAGCGCCCGACGCGCCCGCGGCAGCGCCCGGAGCCCCCGCGGCAGCGCTCGGCGACCACCGCGGGGCCCGGGGCCCACGGGAACTACAGCGCCAGGCGCTCCCGGACCACGTCG
>VGAV01000593.1 GCA_016870695.1 Actinomycetota bacterium
ACGAGCGATAACTCTCCGCGGATCAACTACGTAGGCGCGCCGGCCTGCTCCTGATGATATCGCGGGGTCCCAGATCAGGCTTCGCGTCATCTGGGACCCCGTGATTCCCGCGTGCCGCCGGTGACGGCAGCATGCCTCTCGCCGCGGTGCGTCGTGCTGACGCGAGCGCGAGCAAGCCCAGCCCCGTGCCCGCGACCAGCAGCACTGCCGGTCGCGGGCACGAATGGGTTGAACGCAGTACCCCGTTGCCAACACGTCCCCGAGGGGCTCCGTCCGCTCCTCACCCCTCTTCTCGGAGCACCCGCCGCATCGTCCGCACCGACGGGAACCCGGCCGCGGCGGCGATCTCGGTGGCATCCATGAATCCGTCCGCGAGGAGCCGGCGGGCCAGACGCGCGCGGTAGCGCCTCAGCTCGGTGCCGGGCGTGGTGCCGTGGGCGGCGAAGATGCGCGCCAGGTACTGCCGCGACACGTGCATCGCCTCGTGCACGGAGGCGGAGGTGACCGCGGGGCTGTGTCCCCACTCCTCGATGAAGGCGAGCGCCGCGACGTAGACGCGATCAGGGGAGCGGCCTGGCTCGGGCTCGGCGCCGTGCTCGGCCAGGAGCATCCCGACCGTCGCGTCGATGACGTCCGACAGCGCCTGGGACGCCGGACCGGCGAGCGAACCGTCGCCGTTCAGCACCGTGTTGACCGTCGAGCTCAGCAGGGCCGGCGCCACCGCGGACGGCGTCGGCGAGAGGAGCTGCAGACGGTCCGACACGGTGGCGGGCGGCCGGCGCGAGACGATCTCGATCCGCGCGGTCGCCGCGCTCGCCTCCCACGCGATGCGGCGATCGTCCACGAAGAGGAGGACGTCCTGCGGTGACAACACGGCGGCATCCGCTCCCGATCGGACGGTGAGCTCCCCGTCGACGTGCAGCACCACATGCAGAGCACGGTGGGTCCGGGTCGACGACGACCTCATTCGGGCGGCGGTGTGCCAGACGCGCCGCAGCACGTGACGGGGGAGGGCGACCTCCTCGGCGACGAGAGTGAGACCCTCCGCCCCGTCCTGCTCGTCGTACCCGCGCGCGGCGAACCACTCCTGAGCCTCGGGCCCCCGCAGGCGATAGCCCCGTCGCACGGGCTGCGCCCCATGCTCGGTCCCCACCCTTCCCTTGATAGGCGAGGTCCCGGTCGCGTCCCCGCGCCGCGGACTCCGCCCCCGCGGAATTCGCCCGCGCCTCCAGGGTCGCCCCACCCGCACGGCGCGTCCGTGTCAACCGCCGGACGTCGCTGTCGCCGCCCGTCGCCGCGCGCCCTGCCGCACCGGGACGCTGACGTCCGTCACCCCCAACCGACGAAAGGCGACAGCAATGACGGCAGACAGCACCAGCCGGAGAGATGAATTCGTGGATGCCACGGGAGTGAGCCGGCGGACCATCGTCGCGGGCGCGGCGTGGACCATTCCGGTGGTCGCGGTCGCGACGGCCACCCCCGCGGTCGCGGCGACGAACGGCCTGACGCTCGCGTTCGACAAGAGCAGCTACTCCGGAGAGGCGTGCAAGACGGTGTCCGGCGTGAAGGTCACGGCGACCCGCAACGGCGCCGCGGCGGCCGGAGAGTCGGTGACGGTGACTCTGGCTGACGGCTACACGTTCTCCGACGGATCGACCAGCCACACGGCGACGACCGGGTCGGACGGGTCGATCACCCTGCCGGACATCAAGGTGCCGGCGAAGGGCGGCAACAGCACGATGAGCGCGACGAGCGGGAACGCCGCAGCGAGTGCGGCTCTCCAGGCGGCCAGCAACGCCGGGGACCTCTGGCGATCCGACACGGGCAAGAAGACCGGTGCGAAGAACGTCGCTCAGGTGTTC
>VGAV01000594.1 GCA_016870695.1 Actinomycetota bacterium
TCAGGAGGCTGAAACCTGCACGAAGTGGGACACGCCGGGAGGGCGGCGGGAGGACTAGTCCGTCAGGCCGAGCACGTCGAGCAGCCAGGCCAGTTCGAACGCCCGCTCGTGCCAGGAGTTGTAGCGGCCGCTGACGCCGCCGTGCCCGGCCACCATCTCGCACTTCAGCAGCGCGTCCGCGCCGACCTCGCGCAGGCGCGCGACCCACTTCGCCGGCTCGACGTACATCACGCGGGTGTCGTTCAGCGAGGTGACGGCGAGGATCCGCGGGTAGGTCGCGTCGGAGCGGACGTTCTCGTACGGCGTGTACGACTTCATGTACGCGTACACCTCGGCGTCGTGGAGCGGGTCGCCCCACTCGTCCCACTCGATGACCGTGAGGGGCAGCGACGGGTCGAGGATCGTGGTCAGGGCGTCCACGAACGGCACGCTCGCCAGCACTCCCGCGAACAGCTCGGGCGCGAGGTTCGCGACGGCGCCCATGAGCAGGCCGCCCGCGCTGCCGCCCTCGGCGACGAGGCGGTCGGGCGTCGTGTACCCCTCAGCGACGAGGTGCCGCGCGACGGCGACGAAGTCGGTGAAGCTGTTCCTCTTGGCGAGGATCTTGCCGTCCTCGTACCACTGGCGCCCCATCTCGCCGCCGCCGCGGACGTGGGCCACCGCGAAGACGACGCCGCGGTCCAGCATGGACAGGCGCGCCACCGAGAAGCCCGGGTCGATGGAGTGCTCGTAGGAGCCGTAGCCGTAGAGGTGGACGGGCCGCGGCGCGTCGCCGGGCTCGCCGAACGAGCGGTTCCACACGAGCGACACCGGCACCTGCGTGCCGTCGTCGGCGGTCGCCCAGACGCGGGCCTGGCCGTAGTCCTCCGGGTCGTAGCCGCCGAGCACCGGCTGGCGCTTGCGCAGCAGCAGCTCGCCCGTGGCGATCTCGTAGTCGAACACGGTCCCGGGCGTGACGAACGAGCCGTAGCCGAGCCGCAGCAGCGGCGGCGCCCACTCGCTGTTCGAGGACTCCCCGACGGTGTAGAGCGGCTCGTCGAAGGTGATCTCGGTGACGGAGCCGTCCTCGTACGACAGCAGACCGAGGCGCTCGAGCCCTCCGCTGCGGTAGCCGACGACCCCCCAGTCGCGGAACGTGTCGACGCCCAGCAGGCGCTCGCCGACGCGGTGAGGGATGACGACCTCGCGGGCGCCCTGCGGATCCGCGGCGGACACCCTGACCAGCTCGAAGTCGAGCGCACCGTCGTTGTGCAGCACGTAGAGCACGTCCTCGCCGTCCACGACGGCGTGGGAGGCCGAGTACTCCACGCCCTCGCGCCGCGGCCACACGGGACGGGGCGGCTGCCGGAGGTCGGCGGCATCCACGAGGAGCTCCTCCGACGTGATGGACGAGCCGACCTCGATGACGAGGTACTTGTCGCTGCGGGTGAAGCCGGCCCCCACCCAGTAGCGCTCGTCCGGCTCGTGGAACAGCTTCGTGTCGTCCGTCACCGGCGTGCCGAGCTCGTGCAGCCAGACGGTGTCGGGGCGCCAGGCGTCGTCGACGGTCGTGTAGACGATGAAGCGTGCGTCGGGGGAGAAGCTCGCGCCCGAGAACGTGCCGGGGATGACGTCGGGGAGGTTCTCGCCGGTGCGCAGGTCGCGCACGCGCAGGGTGTACCGCTCGTCGCCGGCGACGTCCACGCCGTAGAGCAGCAGGGTGCCGTCGTCGCTGACGTTGTAGCTGCCGAGCGAGAAGAACTCCTGGCCCTCGGCCTCGACGTTGGCGTCGAGGAGGACCTGCTCGCCGGGGACGGGCTCGTCGGGGACGAGCTCCGGGGGCGTCCAGTCCTCGGGGGATGCCAAGGGCGCGCGGCAC
>VGAV01000595.1 GCA_016870695.1 Actinomycetota bacterium
GCCGGTGTCTCGTCGGGCTCGTCGTCCACGGCGAGGGCCGGGCCACCGGCGGGCGCTCGGCCGTCGTGACCGCCGCACGGGAGGCCCGCGGTGCTCCGGCGGTGCCGTCGGACGACGGAATGGGCGCGACCGCCCACTCCGTGACCGAGGCCGACGAGTACGCGGCGGTGGCGCGGGGCTCCGCCCGACCGCCGCCGGAGGGCGGGGCCGAGCCGCCGCCGCGCGGGGCACCGCCGGCGGGAGGGGCGCCCGGACCGCCGGGGCCGGCGTCGCCCTCGAGACGGGCGAGGTACTTGACCCGGATGCCGAGCACGGTCTGGATCGCCTGGCGCAGGTCCTCGCTGGGGCCGGCGCCCTCGACGCGGGTCTTGAAGGCGGTCAGGTCGCCGAGCGAGCGGAAGGCGAGGGTCAGCACGTCCACGTCGAACGCCGCGACGGAGGCCGTGGACACCACGAGCCACGACGGGCGGCTGAGCACCTCGAGCTGCTCCAGCACCTCCGGCCACGAGTCGCGCACCTGCGACAGTTCGAGGGGACCGCTGGGCGGCGCCGGGGGCGTCGGCGGGGAGGGGTCGAACGGGCCGGCCTCCTCCTCGGACGACGGAGCGGGCTCGGTCGCGGCGGGACCGGCCGGCGCGGAGGCCGCGGGCGCGGCCGACGGGGTCTGCTCCGCCGGGGAGACTGCAGGGGGCTGCGCGGCGGGCGGGGCCTGCTCCGCCGGCGGGGCCGTCGGGGTCAGCGCGGCGGGCGGGGCTGCCGGGGTCTGTGCGCTGGCCGGAGCCGGCAGGGTCTGCGCGGTCACCGGAGCCTGCGGGGCCGCCGTGGCCGGGGAGGACGCCGCGTCGTCGCGTCCGGGTGCGCCCGCGGCGGGGCGTGCCGCCGGGGGCTCCTCGGTCGGGGCCACGTCGAAGGGATGCGGCTCGTCGTCCGGCGCGGGCGCGTCGTCGTCGGACAGCGGCGGGATGTCGTCGAGGTCGCCGGCAGGGGTCGTGTCGCGCGGACCCCGCGCGGGGCTCGGGGCGTCCGGACCCGCAGTCGGCGCCGCAACGCGTGAGGGGGCGGCCGGCGACGCGACCCGCGAGGCGTCGTTCGGCGATGCGACGGCGGGCGACGCGATGCCCGGCGACGCGACCCGCGGGGCGGCGTTCGGCGACGCGACCGGTGCCGCGACGCCGGGCGAGGCGACGCGGGGGTTCGCCGCGGGGGAGGGACGCGCCGGCGCCTCCGTGCGCGCCGTCGGCGGCGCCGCGGGGGCGGCGGTGACCGTCGGCGCGGTCGCGACGGCCGGGGCGACGCCGGCGCTGCCGGCGTGGGCCAGCACGCGGGCGACGAGCAGCTCCAGCTGCAGCCGTGGCGAGGTGGCTCCCGTCATCTCGTCGAGCGCGGCGACCGTCAGGTCGGCCGTGCGCGAGAGGCGGGCCGCCCCGAAGGAGCCGGCCTGGCGTCCCATGCGCTCGAGCTCGTCCTCCGGGATGCCGCGGAGCACCGCCGACGCCCCGGCTCCCGTGGCCGCGACGACGATGAGGTCGCGCAGACGCTCGAGCAGGTCGTCGACGAAGCGGCGCGGGTCCTGACCGGTCTGGATGACACGGTCCACCGCCGAGAAGGCCGCGCCCGCGTCCTCGGCGGAGAACGCGTCCACGACCTCGTCGAGGAGCTCGGAGTGGGTGTAGCCGAGCAGCGCGACGGCGCGCTCGTAGCGCACGAGGACGGAGCCCGTGGCATCCACGTCCGATCCGGCGATGAGCTGGTCGAGGAGGGAGAGCGTGTCGCGGGGGGACCCGCCGCCGGCGCGCACGACGAGCGGCAGCACACCCGCCTCGACGCCGACGCCCTCGGTCTCGCAGAGCTCC
>VGAV01000596.1 GCA_016870695.1 Actinomycetota bacterium
GCCGCGCGAGGCCCCGCCGGTCATGAGGAGCCCGGAGTGCTCCGCCGTCGCCCCGGGTTGGGGGATGCGGCCGAGCGCCTTGCCGAGCAGGCCGCCGATGGAGTCGACGTCCTCGTCGTCGAGCTCCAGGCCGAACAGGTCGCCGACCTCGTCGAGACCGAGGCGGGCGCTGACGCGATAGCGGCCCTCCTCGAGCTCGACGACCTCGGTCGAGGGCAGGTCGTACTCGTCGGCGATCTCGCCCACGAGCTCCTCGATGAGGTCCTCCAGGGTGACCAGACCGGCCACGCCGCCGTACTCGTCGACGGCGAGGCAGACGTGCACGGCGTCGCGCCGCATCTGCTGGAGCAGCGTCTCGGCCTTCATCGACTCGGGCACGAACACGGCGGGTCGCGCGATGCGGCGGATCGGCGCGTCGCGCCAGCCGGCCTCGTCGCGGAACCCGAACTGGACGAGGTCCTTCAGGTAGAGCATGCCGACCACGTCGTCCGCCTCGTCGTCGACGAGCGGCACGCGGGAGACGCCCTTGTCGAGGAACAGCGCGAGGGCGGCGCGCGAGGTGGCGGTGGCATCCACGGTCACCATGTCGGTGCGGGGCACCATCACCTCGCGGACGTAGCGGTCCGTGAAGTCGAAGACGGAGTGGATGAGCTCGCGGTCGTCCTCTTCGATGAGCTCGTTCTCGGCGGCCTCGTCGATGATGCTGAGCAGCTGCTCCTCGGAGGCGAACGACGTCGAGTGCGACACCCCGGGCGTGATGCGGCTGCCGACCGCGACCAGTCCGTGCGCCAGCGGTCCGAGCAGCAGGCGCATGCCGCGGATGACGGGGGCGCCGCCGCGGAGGAGCCCACGAGCGTGCTGGCGGCCGACGGAACGGGGCGAGGCCCCGACCGCGACGAAGGAGATGCCGCTCATGAGGACGGCCGCGGCGAGCAGGGCCAGCCAGATGTTCTCGAACAGCAGCATGAACGCGGCGGTGACGAGCACCGCCGCGGTGGTCTCGGCGAGGACGCGGATGAACACGACCGCGGTGACGTGCGCGCTCGGGTCGGCGGCGATGCGCTGGAGCGCGCGGGCGTTGCGCCCGCTCGCCCCCAGCTCCGCCAGATCGGCACGGGACGTGACGCCCAGCGCCGCCTCCGACGCCGCCATGAACCCGCCGAAGGCGACGAGGAGGAGGGCGGCGACGAGGAGGAGGGTCGCGGTCATGCGCGCCGGCGGCGCTCGACGGCCTGGAACCCGGTGATCAGCTCCCGCTGCAGGCCGAACATCTCGCGCTCCTCCTCGGGCTCGGCGTGGTCGAAGCCGAGGAGGTGGAGCAGGCCGTGCGTGGTCAGCAGGATCAGCTCGTCCTGCGTGGAGTGCTTCGCGGCGACCGCCTGGGTCTCCGCGACGGCGGGGCAGAGGACGATGTCGCCGAGGAGGCCGGCCGGGGTCGGCGCGTCCTCGGAGCCCGGGCGCAGCTCGTCCATGGGGAAGCTGAGGACGTCGGTCGGACCCGGCTCGTCCATCCACTGCACGTGGAGGGACTCCATGGCGCCCTCGTCGACGAGCACGATGGCGACGTCGGCGTCGGGGCTCACGTGGAGCTCGGCGAGGTTGTGCTCCATGAGACGGAGCAGGACCTGCTCGTCGATCTCGTGGCCGGATTCGTTGTTGATGTCGATCGTCATGAACGGTTTCGTCTCGGGAGGTGATCGCGGGGACCCGCGGCCCGGGGGCCTCGTCGCTCCGCACGGGTGGCGAGCTCGCTGGCCTCGTCGCGCTCGCGCCGCGCGGCCAGCTTCTTCTCGTCGTACTCGCTGTACGCGTCCACGATCCGCCCGACGAGGGTGTGCCGCACGACGTC
>VGAV01000597.1 GCA_016870695.1 Actinomycetota bacterium
CGTCGCCGGCGCCCTGTCGCGGCTCGGCGAGGACCGCTTCTCCGACGTCCGCATCGGCAAGCGCTTCGAGCTGACCGTCGCGGGCGAGGTCGACGAGGCCACTCTGGCCCGCGCACGCGAGCTCGCGGACGAGATGCTGTCGAACTCGGTCATCGAGGACGTCGTGAACATCGAGGTCGTGGAGTGACCGCCCGTATCGGCGTCATCACCTTTCCGGGGTCGCTCGACGACCGCGACGCGCAGCGCGCGATCCGCCTCGCCGGCGGCGAGCCCGTCGCCCTGTGGCACGGCGAGCACGACCTGAAGGGCGTGGACGCGCTCGTCCTGCCCGGCGGCTTCAGCTACGGCGACTACCTGCGCGCCGGCGCCATCGCCGCCTTCGCGCCGATCATGGCCGAGGTCAAGGACGCCGCCGCCAAGGGCATGCCCGTCCTCGGCATCTGCAACGGCTTCCAGATGCTCGTCGAGGCGCACCTGCTGCCCGGCGGACTGATCCGCAACGCGCACCAGCAGTTCATCCGCCGCGACCAGCGTCTGCGCGTCGAGAACGCCTCGACCGCCTGGACCAGCGACTTCTCCGAAGGCGATGAGATCGTCATCCCCTTGAAGAACGCCGACGGCGGATACATCGCGGATGCCGAGACCCTGGCCCGCGTGAACGGCGAGGGCCTCGTGACGTTCCGGTACCTGGGCGTGAACCCGAACGGGTCGCTCGACGACATCGCCGGCCTCACCAACGAGCGTGGCAACGTCGTCGGCCTCATGCCTCACCCGGAGCACGCCGTCGAGCCGGGATTCGGTCCCGCCATGCCCGCGGCCATGCGCTCCGGCGTGGACGGCCTCGGCTTCTTCACCTCGGCGGTCGCCGCGGTGGTCGGTGCCGCGGCCTGACGTCGTCCCGCCGTTCTTTTCGGATGCCGCGGCCGCGCCTCCGCGGCATCCTGTCACACCCCTGGGCGCGGCCCTGCCGCCGCGGCATCCTGTCACACCCCTGGTCGCGGCCCTGCCGCCGCGGCATCCCGTCCGGGCCGCACCGGGGGTGTCGATCAGCCGCGCGGTCGCGCCACGCGCACAATGACCGCGGCGTGCACAGCGAGACCGACGAGGCACAGCGCAACCGACAGCGGCGTCACAGCGTCCGGCGTATCGATCTCCGACACGGTCGCCCCCACGACGGCTGGGATGGTGAGGCAGACGAGCATCGTCATCGCTGCGGACAGAACCGACAGCACCATCCACATGACCCGTTCATCCGCTCCCGGGAGGGGCTCGTTGCGTCGGCGCTGTCGCACGCGCGATGAGGTGATGACGCCCGACCGCACTCCCATGACACGATGGTCGCCGAAGATCCGGTACGAGGCCAGCGGATTCACCCGACCGCTCACCACGGGCGACCCCGTGAGGGTGCCGCAACCCCCGCCGGGGTCCGCAAGGCGCCGAGTTAGCGTGGACCCGTGACCTCCTCCTCCCCCCTCGTCGTGTCCGTCCCTTCCGCGCAGCTCGCCGACGACCTCGGCGACCTCCCCGACGGCGTCGAGGTGGTGGTGTGGGACATGAAGAGCCCGGCCCCGCGCGAGCGCTTCGACATGGTCGTCCCGCCGTACATGTCGATGGACAACGTCATCGAGAGCCTCTCGACGGTCGAGGTGGGCTTCGTGCAGGGCCAGTCGATCGGCTACGACAACATCGAGGGCCGGCTGCCCGAGGGCATGATCTTCGCGAACGCCTCGAGCGTGCACGAGACCGCCACCTCGGAGCTCGCCGTGACGCTCGCCCTGGCCGCCCAGCGTCGGATCCCGGACTTCGTGCGCGCGCAGGACCGCGGCGAGTGGA
>VGAV01000598.1 GCA_016870695.1 Actinomycetota bacterium
AGCGTCTCCGGCCTCGAGGACGACGACGTCACGACCGGCGTCCGCGAGGAGCGTTGCGCAACGAAGGCCGGCTAGACCGGCGCCGATGACGATGGTGTCGTGCGAGCTCACGCCCCGAGCCTAGGAAAGTCGCACCGGGTGACAGCAGGGGTTGCCTCGGTGGCGCCGCGCGGTCGGTTCCGGCCGCGCGGAGGACTTCGCTCCGCGGTGCTCCCACCGTGCTCCCACCGCGCTTTGCGGTGCTTCCGCCGCGCTCCGCGGTGCTCCCGCCGGGCTTCCGCCGGTCTGTCGATCGCCGCGCGGCGCCGTCGCTCAGGTGTCGCTGAGCGCGCCCCGCGCGAGGTCGAGGGCGGTGTCGGGCGCGACGCCCAGGCTGCGCATCGTCTGCGCGAACGTGCGGGCCGCCTCGGCCGCACGGACGGCGACGGGTCCGAGCCCGCCGAGACGATCGTCCCCGCGCGGCCGCGCGTCTCGACGAACCCCGCCTCCTCGAGCTCCTTGTACGCGCGCGCGACGGTGTTGGCGGCGAGGTCGAGATCCGCGGCGAGCGCCCGCACGGCGGGCAGCCGCGTACCCGGGGCGAGTTCGCCGCTCTCGATCATCGCGAGGATGCGCGAACGCACCTGCGCGAACGGCGGCAGGGGCGAGGCGGGGTCCAGGGTGAGGTGCATGAGGGGAAAGGGCGGGACCCGGATGCCGTGGCATCCAGGTCCCGTCGTGATCAGGCCGAGGCTTCCTCGCGCTTGGGGAGCACCCAGCCCGGACGCACGAAGTGGCACGTGTAGCCGTTCGGGATGCGGAGGAGGTAGTCCTGGTGCTCGGGCTCGGCCTCCCAGAAGGGGGCCTCCGGCTCGATGGTGGTGACGACCTTGGCGGGCCAGATGCCGGACGCGTCGACGTCGGCGATGGTGTCGCGGGCGACCTGCTCCTGCTCGGGCGAGAGCGGGAAGATCGCGGACCGGTAGCTGGTGCCGATGTCGTTGCCCTGACGGTTCAGGGTGGACGGGTCGTGGATCTGGAAGAAGAACGCCAGGATGTCACGGTAGGTCGTCTTGGCGGGGTCGAAGACGATCTCGACCGCCTCGGCGTGGCCGGGGTGGTTGCGGTAGGTGGCGTGGTCGTTCTGACCGCCGGTGTAGCCGACGCGCGTGTCGAGCACGCCGGGCTGGCGGCGGATGAGGTCCTCGACGCCCCAGAAGCAGCCGCCCGCGAGGACGGCGGTCTCGGTGCCGGGGCGGCGCGTGACGGCGCCGGTGTCGGTGGGTCCGCTGGTCATGGTGTGGCTCCTTCTGCCGTGGGTTGTACCGGGGGTGCTGCCGAAGAGGCTGCGGACGATCTTGCCGGAAAGGTTCGTGAGAACGCTCATGACGCCTGGCTCTGGGGGAAGAGCGACAGGTAGGCGCCGTATCCCTGCGCCTCCAGCTCGCTGACGGGCACGAACCGCAGGGCGGCCGAGTTCATGCAGTATCTCAGTCCGCCGGCCTGGCGGGGGCCGTCGTCGAAGACGTGGCCCAGGTGGCTGTCGGCGCCCGAGGAGCGGACCTCGGTGCGCGTCATCCACAGCGAGCGGTCGGTCTTCTCGACGACGGCGGCGTCGTCGATGGGGCGGGTGAAGCTCGGCCAGCCCGAGCCGCTCTCGAACTTGTCGGTCGAGGAGAACAGCGGCTGTCCCGACACGACATCGACGTAGATGCCGTCCTCGTGGTTGTCCCAGTACTCGTTGCGGAACGGCGGCTCGGTGGCGTCGTCCTGCGTGACGGCGAACTGGCGGTCGGTCAGACGGCTGAGCGCCTGCGACGTCTTCCGGTACTCCGTGCTCACGGTGTGCAT
>VGAV01000599.1 GCA_016870695.1 Actinomycetota bacterium
GGTCGCCCCGCGTTCATGTGCGCATGCCCGTGGCATCCCTCTGCCGTGATGCTCCGAGCCGTCGGCGCTGACTTGCCGCGAATGTACGCGCCGCGCCGGGCAGCGCGTGCATTTGCGGCAAGTCACGGCCATGAGAGCCCGCGAATGTGGCGGATTCGCCGCTTTCCACCGGCATCCACGCCGGAACGCGTGATTCACTACGAACGTGCAGACTCCCCCGCGTGCCCGTCATGCCCGCCGCCCCGCCGGCGCGGGCTGGCGTCGGACGGCGAAGATCCTGGCGATCGCCCTCACCGTCGCCGTGGTCGCCGCCGTCGGCGTCGGCGGCTTCTACGCCTGGTACCTGTCCAAGACCCTGAGCGACAACGCCGTCCCCCTCGCGGACAAACCGACGCAGGGCCCGTCCCTCAGCTCCTACGACGGGCCGTTCACCGTGCTCGTGACGGGCACCGACGAGTGCGACGACGAGGTGCGCGAGGCGTTCGGCGCCCGTTGCTCCGGCCCGGACGCCGACGGACGCCTGAACGACGTCAACATGCTCGTCCACGTGTCCGACGCCCCGCGCCGGGTGACCGTGGTGTCGTTCCCGCGCGACCTGCAGATCCCGATCCCCGAGTGCACGAACGAGGACGGCACCGTCACCCCGGCCGCCGACCGCGCGCCGATCAACTCCGCGTACGGCCGCGGCGGACTGCCGTGCGTCGCCGAGACGATCTCCGAGCTCAGCGGCCAGGCGATCCCGTTCGCCGCGAAGGTGAGCTTCGGCAACGTCGTGAACATCACCGACGCGATCGGCGGCGTCGAGGTCTGCATCGCCGGGGACGGCATCGACGACCCCGACGCCGGGATCGACTGGGAGCCGGGCCCGCGCGTCGTCCAGGGGTACGACGCCCTCGCCTTCCTCCGCACCCGCAAGGGCATCGGCGACGGCAGCGACCTCGCCCGCATCGGCAACCAGCAGCAGTACCTCTCCCGGCTGCTGTCCAAGCTCCGCAGCGACGAGGTGCTCTCCAACCCCGGCACGCTCCTGTCGCTCGCGAACACCGCCGTGACCAACATCACGCCCAGCGAGAGCCTGGCCGACCCGCTGCGCATCGCGCAGCTCGCGTACACGATCCGCGACGTGCCCCTGGACGACATCGCCTTCGTCCAGTACCCCGTCTACGACGACCCGTCCAACACGAACCACGTGCTGTCCGACGACGAGGGCGCCGCGATCCTCTGGGACGCGCTCGACCGCAACGTCCCGTTCGAGATCACGGGCGACGCCGGGACCAACGGCGGCGTCGAGGCCGACCCCTCGGTGCCCGCACCCGAGGCATCCACCCCTCCCGCGACGGACGAGCCGGTTCCGGATGCCACCACCCCCGCGCCCGGCGAGACGGCGGCGCCCGAGGTGGTCGAGCTGCCCACCAACATCACCGGCTCGACGGCCGCCCAGCCCACCTGCTCGGTCGGCCGCGGCTGACCGAGCCCCCTTCTGCGCTGAGGTGCCGCAGGGCGCGGGAGTCCGTGCTTCTCGCGCTGACTTGGCGCAGATGTACGCCGCGGACGTCGTCGCGCGTACATTTGCGGCCAGTCACGGCCCTGCCGAACCCGGCCGCGGGCAGGGCGGGAGGGCGGAGGGGCGGGGCGGGCCGGGGCGCGATAGGCTGCAAGGCTGTGTCTGCCGAACCCGTCATCGTCTACCCGCCCGAGCTGCCCGTCAGCGCCGCGCGGGACGAGATCGCGCGCGCCATCCGCGACCACCAGGTCGTGATCGTCGCCGGTGCGACCGGATCGGGCAAGACGACGCAGCTGCCGAAGATCTGCCTCGAGCTCGGCCG
>VGAV01000600.1 GCA_016870695.1 Actinomycetota bacterium
GGCGTCGACACGATCGTCACGACGCCCTTCGGCGACCCGGCGACCGCGCTCGTCGAGGGCCAGTGTGCCCTGCACCACCAGGCCTCCTTCTACGACGGCTTTATCACCGACGCGGGCGGCACCGTGGCCGAGGACGGCGACATCTGGGCCTTCCTCACCCCGCCGTTCGAGGCCGGCGCCTCGGGTGACGTCGTCACCGGCGGTGGCGAGATCGTCGGCGCGTTCAGCGACGACGAGGCGACTCAGAAGGTGCAGGAGTACCTCTCCAGCCCCGAGTGGGCCAACTCCCGCGTCTCGCTGGGCGGCGTTATCTCCGCCAACACCGGACTCGACCCCGAGAACGCCGACAGCGCGATCCTGCAGCAGGCCATCACGATCCTGCAGGACCCGTCGACGACGTTCCGCTTCGACGCCTCCGACCTGATGCCCTCCGCCGTCGGCGCGGGAACCTTCTGGTCCGGCATGAACGCGTTCGTGAACGGCACGCCCACCGCGACCGTGCTCGAGCAGATCGAGGCCGGCTGGCCCTCCAGCTGAGCTGGATGCCGCGGGGTCGCCCCTCTCCGGAGGGGCGGCCCCGTCGGCTCCCTCGCAGTCCGTCGGCGCAGTCGAAAGGTTCATCATGCGCGAATTCCTGCAATGGCTGAGCACCCTCTCGCCGTTCCTGGAGATCCCGATCATCATCGGCGTCTTCCTGGCGGTCGTGGGTCTCATCCTCTTCCTCGTGGAGATCGCCCCGCGTCGCGGGCGCGGCTACACGATCGCCCGGCTCGCGGCCTGCGTCGTGACCCCGGCCCTGGTCCTGTGGCTCCTGCAGTCCTACCAATGGGCCATCATCGCCGCCGCTTTCGTCGGCCTCGGCTTCTTCCTCCTCGACATGCGGGCCCGCAAGGGCGCCGGCTCGCTGTTCCAGCTGGTGGCGTTCCTCGCCCCGGCGATCCTGCTCCTCGTGGTCGGGCTCATCGTCCCGGCGGTCCAGACCACGGGTCAGGCGTTCTTCGACCGCGGCGGCGACACCTTCGTGGGCCTGGACAACTTCGTCTGGATCTTCACGCAGCCGCAGGGCCTGCGCGTCGTGCTCAACACGATCGTCTGGGTGGTCGTCACGCCCATCGTCTCGACCGTCGCAGGTCTGGCCTACGCCTACTTCATCGACAAGGCGCGCGGGGAGAAGTACTACAAGATCCTCGTGTTCCTGCCGATGGCGATCTCGTTCGTCGGCGCGTCCATCATCTGGCGCTTCATGTACACCTCCCGCCCCGCGGGTCAGGAGCAGATCGGCTTCCTGAACCAGGTCATCGTGTGGCTCGGTGGGCAGCCTGTGAACTTCCTGGCCGTGGAGCCGTGGAACACGCTGTTCCTCATTGTGGTGCTCATCTGGGTGCAGACCGGTTTCGCCATGGTCGTCCTCTCGGCCGCCATCAAGGGCGTGCCGACCGAGCAGCTGGAGGCCGCGGAGCTGGACGGCACCAACGCATGGCAGCGCTTCCTGAACGTCGTCGTCCCCGGCATCCGGGGTTCCCTCGTCGTGGTGCTCACCACGATCGCCATCGCGTCCCTCAAGGTGTTCGACATCGTGCGCACCATGACGGCCGGTACCAACAACACGTCCGTCATCGCGAACGAGATGTACACGCAGCTGCGCAGCTTCGAGCAGGGACGGGCGGCGGCGTTCGCCGTCGTGCTGTTCGTGCTCGTCCTTCCGCTGGTCATCTACAACGCGGTGCAGCTGCGCAAGCAACAGGAGGTCCGCTGATGTCCGCCGTCGCCCCCATCGACCTGCCCGTCGACGACGCCACCAAGACGCAGCTCACCCGCGGGGA
>VGAV01000601.1 GCA_016870695.1 Actinomycetota bacterium
GGCTCGCGGGACGCATCCACCTCGTCGATCTCGGGCTGCAGCCGCACCTGCAGCGGGTCCAGCCCGCGACGACCGCGCCCGTCGGCATCCAGACGATCCCGGCGACCCAGCCCGCCTGACGTCCCGAAGGTCCGTCATCGGCGTCGAGATCACGCGATCCCGCGGAGATCGCACGCTCCGGTCCGCGAGAACGTGTGCTCTCGACGAGAGCGCGTGATCTCGCGACGCAAGGGCGGGGGCCTACCGCGCGTAGCGCTCCGCGAAGCGGCGCAGGATCCGGCCCGTGTGCGTGACGGCCGCGCGACGCACGGCCGCGAGGGTGAGGTCGAGCTCGTCCGCCGCGAAGTACCCGAACGACGCGTACGCATGGATGCGGGTGACGATGCCGTCCAGGTCGAGCTCCGGATGGAACTGCGTCGCGTACACGTTGCGCCCGACCCGGAACATCTGCACCGGGCAGGTCGGAGACGACGCCAGCAGGGTCGCCGCGGACGGCAGCGCCGCGATGGCTTCCTTGTGGCCGACGAAGGCGGGGAACGTCGGCGGCATCCCGGCCAGGAGGGGATCCTCCCGTCCGGCCGCGGTCAGGCTGACGTCGACGACGCTGATGGGCTCGGCGAAGGTGCCGTCGATGGGCGCCCCGAGATGCGTCCCGACGGTGCCCACGCCGTAGCAGGCGCCGAGGAACGGCACGTCCCGCGCGACGACGTCCTGGAGGAGGGATGCCATCTCGCTCTCAACCCGCCGCTGCACCTCCGACTTGCGCGCGACGGGGTCCGACGCGTTGAAGGGGCTGCCGCCGACGAGGATGCCGGACAGCTCGTCGAGGTCGAGATCCGGGAGGGGGTCACGCTCGAGGCGGACGCGCCGCAGTCGCTCGGGCGGCAGGCCCGTGTAACGCAGGAAGAGGGCGTACTCCTCGTCGGCGGGGCCGTCCTGCGCGCGCGTGGCCAGCAGCACGAAGGGTCGGGTCCCGGGCAGGTCGCGCGCGGTCACCCGAGCGATTCTAGGCGACGGGTGTCAAGGCGCTCGGACGGGGCGGGCCCCGCCCCTACGCTGGGCACATGGCTATCGCACGACTGACCGGAGGACCGCTCGACGGTCAGGTCATCCCCCTCGACAACGACTCCGACGACACCCTCGTCCTGCCCTACAGCGACGGGCAGATCGTCTACCGCCGCGACGGCGGTCTGGAGAACACCGGCGACGCCGACGGCCCGACCCAGGCGGTCTTCACCTACGCGGAGGAGACCGAGGAGATCAACCGCGACGTGAACGAGCGCGACGATTGAGCGCAGACCCCGGGCACGGCTCCGCCTCGATCGAGGTGGAGTCCAAGTACGACGTCAATGAGGCGACCCCGCTTCCGGACTGGTCGGCGCTCCCCGGGGTCGTCGCGGTCGGCGCGCCCGAGCCGCGCGACCTCGACGCCCGGTACGTCGACACCGCCGAACTCGATCTCGCCCGCAGCGGGGTCGCCGTGCGCCGCCGCCGCGGCGGTCCCGATGAGGGCTGGCACGTGAAGGCCCCGGCGGAGGGCGGGCGGTCCGAGACCGGCTGGCCGATCGGGGAGGTCGCGGACGATGAGGCCGACCCCGTCGTGCCGGACGAGATCGTGGATGCCGTCTCCTCCTGGGCCGCGCCGCCCTTCGTGCCGCTGGCCCGAGTCCGCAACCACCGCACGGCGTACGCCCTGCGGGACGCCGACGGCGGGATGGTCGCCGAGTTCGTCGACGACCGCGTCCGCGCGCGCGACGAGCGCAGCGGCACGGAGTCGTCGTGGCGCGAGTGGGAGGTGGAGCTCGGTCCCGCC
>VGAV01000602.1 GCA_016870695.1 Actinomycetota bacterium
GCCTCCGGGATACCCGGAAGGTCAGCGCCCGTCCTACGACCTGGTCACCGTCGCACGGTGGCTCGAGGTGTTCCTGCAGCGGTTCTTCGGCTTCGCGCAGTTCAAGCGCACCGCCATCCCCAACGGTCCGAAGGTCTCCCCCGCGGGCTCGCTGTCGCCGCGCGGCGACTGGCGCGCCCCCTCGGACGGGAACGCGCGGGTGTGGCTCGCCGACCTGCACGCCGCGGTGCCGCAGGCGTTCGAGGACTGACCCGCGGCCGCGTCGGCGCGCTCGGGTCGTCCGGCGTGCTCGGGTCACCCGCCGCGGTCGCGTCGGGCCGCCCGCGCGGGGGCTACCAGCCCATCGAGCCCGGGACGCCCTTGAACGGGCCGGCGAGGTCCGACGTCACCCATCCGCCGTAGAATCCGCCGGGCTGCGGCTCGACGACCTCGCCGTTCACGATGCAGCGGTCCATCGGGCCGGCGTACACCGCCACGCGATCCGCGAGGACCTCGTAGCCGGGCATCGGCGACGGGTAGTTCCACGCCGCCCGTTCCGCGACCACGCCTCCGCCGCCATGGACGTCGAAGTACCGCGCCCCGCCCTTGAACTCGCAGAACGACGCCCCCTGGCCCAGGGTGAGCGCGTCGCCGAAGGCGTCGATCGGCAAGTAGTAGACCGGCGGGTGGCTCGTCTCGAGCACGCGCACGACGTCGTCGGTGTCGGCGATGCGCACACCGCCGAAGTCGATCTGCACGCGGCCGGGGACGCGCTCCACGCGCGGCGGCCGGGGGAAGTCCCACACCGAGAGCTGGCCGGGACGGATCGGGTCGGGTACGGGACGCGCCATTTCTCCACGCTACGCGGCGCCCGCCTGTGGTCAAGCCCTCGCGCCGGAACACGTCCACGGCATTCGCCACACAGCGCCCGCCGGTGGTCACGCCCTCGCGCCGGAACATGTCCACGGCATTCGCCACGCAGCGCCCGCCGGTGGTCACGCCCTCGCACGGAGACATGTCCACGGCATTCGCTACGCTGATCCCGGGAGGCGAACGGGTGAGCGGCGACAGAAGCATCGGCGGCAACGGCCGGTACCGGGTGTACCAGGTGATCGGTCTGATCCTGGGCGCCCTGTTCGTCGCGGTCGGCCTCGCCGCGATCCTCGGCGGCGGCGGACCGGTCATCGGGGTCATCGGCCTCGTCGGCGGCGTCGCCGTGATCGCCGTCTCGATCGTCATGATGGTGCGCTCGTGAGCGCCCCCGAGGGCGGCGGCGGCCGCAAATACCCGCCGGGCACCATCGTCATCTGGGTCGCGGTCTCGGCCGTCGGCCTCTGGCTCATCGGCAGCGGCCTGGTCGGCATCCTGTCCGGCAACTGACGCACCCCCGCGCCGATCCGCCGGGCGGTGGGACGGCGCGCCGCGGAATTCTCCGCGCCGCAGGTCGTTGACCTTCTCCAGATCCACACGACCTGGAAGGGCATCATGACGCGCATCGGACAGAGCGACCTCGACATCCTCCCCCTCTCGCTCGGCGGGAACGTCTTCGGCTGGACGGCCGACCGCGACACCTCCTTCGCCGTGCTCGACGCCTTCCACGCGGGCGGCGGCGACTTCATCGACACCGCCGACGGCTACAGCGCCTGGGTCCCCGGCAACAGCGGCGGCGAGAGCGAGACCCTCATCGGCGAGTGGCTGGCCTCCCGCAAGCCCTCCGACGTCGTCATCGCGACGAAGGTCAGCACCCACCCCGACTTCCGCGGACTGTCCGCCCCGAACGTCCGCGCCGCCGCCGAGGCATCCCTCTCCCGCCTCGGCGTCGAGGCG
>VGAV01000603.1 GCA_016870695.1 Actinomycetota bacterium
TCCAGGGCCGGCGTGGACACGGCGACACCGAGGTCCGCACCGAGCGCCCGCAGCGGCTCCGCGGCCTCGGGACGCCGGGCGCGCACCTCGATCTCGCGGGCCCCCGAGCCCGCGGCCGAGACCAGCGCCGACGTGGCGGTCGCCCCCGCACCGAGGATGCGCACACGCCGCGGGGCGGCGACGCCGTAGTCGACGAGCGCCCGGGCGAGACCGGCGACGTCGGTGTTGAACCCGCGCGGCCCGTCCTCGCCCAGCAGCAGCGTGTTGACGGCGCCCGTGCGCCGCGCGTCGTCGTCGAGCGTCACCGCGCGGCGCGCAGCGGCGTGCTTGAGCGGCATCGTCAGCGACAGCCCGCGCCAGGCGGCATCCAATCCCTCCACGGCCGGGACGAAGGACGCCTCGGCGACCTGCCGCCGGCCGTACTGCCAGTCCAGGCCGAGCTCGGCGTACGCCGCGGCGTGCAGGCGGGGCGACCGCGAATGCGCGATCGGGTCGCCCCAGACCTCCAGACGGTGGCCCGTCAGCATCCGGCGTCGGGGTTGTCGGCGCACCACGCGCGCCACTGGTCCACGGCCTTCAGGTGCTCGGAGTAGGTGCTCGTGAAGACCGTCTCGCCGGTGTTCAGGTTGACCGTGACGAAGTAGAGCCAAGGACCGTCGGCGGGCTTCATGGCGGCGTCGATCGCCTGGTCGCCGGGGTTGGCGATCGGTCCCTTCGGCAGACCCGGGTACATGTACGTGTTCCACGGGTTGTCGGAGTTGCGCGCCTCCTCCGAGGTGCTCACGCTGCCGCTGGCCATCTCGCCCGCGCCGTACTGCACGGTGGAGTCCATCTCGAGCTTGCCGAACGTCTCCTGGTTGGAGGGGTCGAGCCGGTTCTCGATGACCCGCGAGACCTTGTAGAAGTCCTCGGAGAAGCGCGCTTCGCGCTCGATGATGGATGCCACGGTGAGGATGCGCTCGCGGTCGTCGACGGGGACGCCGGCGGTGTCGAGGGACTGCACGGTGCGGTCGACCATGCGGGCGATCACATCGGTCGCCGAGACGCCCTCGTCGAAGTCGTAGGTGGCGGGGAACAGCCACCCCTCGAGGGTGTCCGCCGCGACGCCGTAGGCGGCGGGGTCGGCGGTCGCGGCCTGCAGCTCCTCGAGGGGAAGTCCGAGCTGCTCGGAGATGGCCTGGACGGACTGCTCCACCGTCAGGCCCTCGCGCAGCTGCACGGTGTTGTTCAGGCGGCTGTCGGGGTTCTGCAGCGTCTTGAGCACCGCGGCCGAGGTCATCTGCTGCTGCAGACGGTAGACCCCGGGCTGGAAGGTGAAGACCACGTTGTTCTCGACCATGTACCGGTAGAGCGCGTCGGAGGTCTTCGTCACCCCGGCATCGAACAGCTTCGGCGAGACGGAGGCCCCGGTGTCGCCGGAGACGATCGTCACGCGCGCCTCGCCCGTGGCCATGCCCTCCTCGTAGTCGAGGGGCTCGCTCGCGCCGAAGAAGCTCTGGACACGGTCGCCGTACGTGTTCCAGAGGTTCACGCCGACGAGCACGAGGGCGCCGACGAGCACGACGGAGATCGCGAGGGCGATCCAGCCGCCCACCCGGCGGCGGCGGCGCGGCGGGCGCGGGGGCGTCGAGCCGATCTGCTCGGTACTCGCCGCCCCGGTGAAGAGGTCCTCGAGGGAGCCGGACGGCGCGGGGCGGCCGGCGGCGGCTCCCCCACCGGCGGCGGCGGCGCCGACCCCGGCGAGGACCGGCTCGCGACGGCGCTCGGCGGCTTGGTCGACCGCGGACTCCGCG
>VGAV01000604.1 GCA_016870695.1 Actinomycetota bacterium
CGCCCGCGATGAACCTGTTCCCGGTCGACCTGGCCGAGGGCGGCGTCCGCTTCGGCGACCTGGTCGTCCCCGTCGAGGCCGACACCATCGGCAAGGCGCACGGCAGCGAGGTCACCATCGGCGTTCGTCCCGAGGACATCCAGGTGGCTCCGGCCGACGGCCGCGGCCTGTCGGTCGTCGTCGACCTGGTCGAGGAGCTCGGCGCCGACGGCTACCTGTACGGTCACACCGACATCAACGGCAAGCGCACCGACATCGTCGCCCGCGTCGACGGTCGCCGTCACCCCAACGCGGGTGAGACGGTCGTGCTCGCGCCGGTCCCCGGTCACGTGCACGTCTTCGACCTCGAGTCGGGCGACCGCCTGACCGACAAGGCCATCGCCTCGGCCTGACCCGACGCACCGCTGCGGCGCGTCTCCGCTCTCCGGATCCCATCCGGGCGGAGGCGCGCCGCACTCGTTCTCCCGGAGGCATCGTGCCCGAATCGCTCCGCATCACCGCCAGCACCGTCGACCCCGGACTCCTGCAGCTGCCGTGGTCCACGGGTCTCGCCGACTGGCCGAGCACCCATATCGTCGCGCTGCCCAAGGGCATCTCGCGTCACCTCGTCCGCTTCGCGAACCTGTCCGGCCGTGTCGTCGCGATCAAGGAGACGACCGAGGAGATGGCGCGGCGCGAGTACGACATGCTCGGCAACCTGGACCGGCTGGGCACGCCCTGCGTCGAGCGGGTCGCCGTCATCGCCGGACGGACGGACGCCTCCGGCCGCCCCCTGCCGGCCGCCCTCGTCACCGCGCACCTCCGCTTCTCGCTCCCCTACCGCGCCCTCTTCACCCAGGTGCTGCGGCCGAACACCGCCACCCGCCTCGTCGACGCCCTCGCGGTGCTGCTCGTGCGCCTGCACAACGTCGGCTTCTTCTGGGGCGACGTCTCGCTGTCGAACACCCTGTTCCGCCGTGATGCGGGCGCGTTCGCGGCGTACCTCGTCGACGCCGAGACCGGCGAGCTGCACGGCAACAGCCTCAGCCGGGGACAGCGCGCGCACGACCTCGACGTCGCCCGCACCAACATCGCGGGCGAGATCATGGACCTCGAGGCCGGCGGACGCCTGGAGGGCGGAGTGGATGCCGTCGCCGTCGCCGACGGACTGGTCTCGTCCTACGACTCGCTGTGGGCCGCCCTGACCGACCGCGAGAGCTTCGCCGTCGACGAGTCCTGGCGCATCACGGAGCGGGTGCACCGCCTGAACGCGCTGGGCTTCGACATCGGCGAGATGTCCATCACCACAGCATCCGACGGCACCCGCGTGTCGATCCAGCCCAAGGTCGTGGACGCCGGCCACCACCAGCGTCGGCTCCTCCGGCTCACCGGTCTCGACGTCGAGGAGAACCAGGCCCGCCGCCTGCTGAACGACCTCGACGAGTTCCGGGCACGCGTGTCGCGGCTGGGCGCGGACGAGGAGATGGTCGCGCACGAGTGGCTGACCCGCGTGTTCGAGCCGATCGTCATGGCGATCCCGTGGGACCTGCGCGCCAAGCTCGAGCCCGCGGAGGTCTTCCACCAGGTGCTGGAGCACCGGTGGTACATGTCGCAGGCGCGCGGGCGGTCGGTGCCCCTGGCGGAGGTCGTCACCTCCTACATCGACGACGTGCTCAGCCACCGCCGCGACGAGGCCACCGTGATGGGCCCGCCGACCGACACGATGTCCGTCCCCGTGGTCTCCGACGCCGACGCCCCGGCCACGGGCGAGGTGCCCACGACCGACACCGCGAACGTCGACTGGCGC
>VGAV01000605.1 GCA_016870695.1 Actinomycetota bacterium
CGGGTTGCCCGTGTTGAGCTTGAGGATCGTGTGCCCCTCGGCCTCGAGCCGGTCTGCCTCCACGAGGGCCTCTCCACGGATCTCGTAGAGGACGTCCTTCAGCTTCGATGACTGGTCGAGGGGGCGCAGCGGGCTCATCGCCTCAGGATATCCCCGCTCCACAACGGCCAATCGACCGCCCGTGGACCGCCCGCGCTCCGGAGGACGGGACCGCTGCCGGCCGCCACGGAACGCGAACGACGGATGCCGCGACCGGGGCGTCCGGCCCCCGTCGCGGCATCCGTGGTCCCTGCTTACTTCTTCTTGCCGGTGGCGCGACGCTCCGCGCGGTTGTTCGCGGCTGCCGGCTCGGCCACCTCGGTGCGCTGACCGAACGCTCCGCGCGGGCCGGTCGCGGCCGCGGCCTCGGCGGGCGGCGCGGACGACGAGGCCGCTGCCGCCTGACGCAGGCGGTTGGTCGCGGCCTGCTGCACCTGTCCGCGGTCGTTGCGCACCTCGACCTCGCCGGCGTCGTTGGCCGCCGAGTACTGCAGACGCTGCCCCTCGACGGGAGCGGCGGTCAGGCCCTTCGCCTCGACCTCGGCGCTGTCGCCCTCGACCTTCTTGACCTCGACCTCGAGGTTGTAGAGGTAGCCGACCGACTCCTCCTTGATCTGCCCCATCATCGACTGGAACATCTGGTACCCCTCGCGCTGGTACTCGATGAGCGGGTCGCGCTGGGCCATCGCGCGCAGGCCGATGCCGTCCTTGAGGTAGTCCATCTCGTAGAGGTGGTCGCGCCAGCGGCGGTCGAGCACCTGCAGGACGACGCGGCGCTCGAGCTCGCGGACGGCCTGCTCCCCGAGCGTCTCCTCGCGGTTGTGGTACGCGATGCGGGCGTCCGAGATGATCTCGCGCTTCAGTCCCTCGGCCGTGATGCGGCCGCGGTTGCCGCCAGCCTCGGCGACGACCTCGTCGATCGTCACTCCCACCGGGTACAGGGTCTTGAGCTCCGTCCACAGGGCGTCGAAGTCCCAGGACTCGGTGTGCCCGCTGCTGGTGTGGTCGTCGATGACGGCGGTGATCGCGTCCTCGATGAAGTGCTGCACGCGGTCGGCGATGTCGTCGCCCTGCAGCATGTGGCGGCGGTCGGCGTAGATCGCCTCGCGCTGACGGTTCAGGACGTCGTCGTACTTCAGCACGTTCTTGCGCATCTCGGCGTTACGGGCCTCGACCTGCGACTGGGCGCTCTTGATCGCGCGCGAGACCAGCCCGGACTCGATCGCGACGTCGTCGGGAAAGTTCGTGCGGGCGAGGATGGCCTCGGCGGCGCCGGACTGGAACAGGCGCATGAGGTCGTCGGTGAGCGACAGGTAGAAGCGGCTCTCGCCGGGGTCGCCCTGCCGACCCGAGCGACCGCGCAGCTGGTTGTCGATGCGGCGCGACTCGTGGCGCTCGGTGCCGAGCACGTAGAGACCGCCGGCATCGACGACCTTCGCGGCCTCCTCGGCCACGGTGTCGCGCGTCTGCTGGTAGACGGAATCCCACTCGGACTCGTACGCGTCCGGGGTCTCGACGGGGTCGAGGCCCTTGGCCTTCATCTCCGAGACGGCGAGGAACTCCGCGTTGCCGCCGAGCATGATGTCCGTTCCACGGCCGGCCATGTTGGTCGCGACGGTGACGGCGCCGAGGCGACCGGCACGCGCGACGATCTCGGCCTCGCGCGCGTGGTTCTTGGCGTTCAGGACCTCGTGGCGGATGCCCTTCTTGGCCAGCAGCCGGGAGAGGTACTCGCTCTTCTCGA
>VGAV01000606.1 GCA_016870695.1 Actinomycetota bacterium
GGGCGTGATGGCCGCGACCGCGGTGCCGAGCGAGGTGTCGATGCCGAGGATCACTCGTCCAGGGTATCCGGCCGCCCTCCGCTCCTCCCCGGCGTCCGCCCTGCGCTCCTCCCCGGCGTCCGCCCTCCGCGGACCCCCGCCGGCCGCCGGCCGCGCCCGACGGTCGGTCACCGGCGACGGGTCCGGGGGCCGTGGCATCCATCCGACCCCTCCGCTCCGAAGAGAGGACATGGACAGGGATGCCGCCCGGCTCGGGCTGCGGCAGATGCTCGTTCCCACGGCGGTGGGGGCCGTCGCCGTGCGCGCGGGCCGAGGATCGGGGAGCCCCGTCGCGACGGTCCTGCTGCACGGTGCGGCCGGCTCGTGGCGGACGTGGACGCCGCTGATCGACGCCTCGGACCGGCTCGGACTGCCCCTGTCGGACATCGTCGCGATCGACCTGCCCGGCTGGGGCGACACCCCCGGACCGGTCCCCGACCCCGCCGACCTGGCCGTCGCCGTCGCCGCGGTCGCGCGCGCGCTCGGCTATCCGCGCTGGCGCGTCGTCGGCCACTCCCTCGGCGGCGTCATCGCCCTCGACGTCGCGGCGCGCTTCCCGCGCGAGACGGTCGCCGTGGGCGTGGTCTCGCCGAGCGGCGCCGGTGTCCGTGCGGTTTCGCGGCACCCGGTCCTCGCGGCCGCTCGTCTGCCCGGTTTCGCCGGGATGGTGTGGGCGATGCGCATCCTGCGCCTGCTCGGGCCTGCGGCCCGCCCGCTGCTCCGCCTCCTCCGCCGGACCCGCGTCATCCGCGCCCTCGCCCGGCCGCTGTTCCGCCACCCCTCCGCCGTGGATCCGGCGGTGAGCGACGCGCTGGCGGACGAGATCCGTCCGACGGCGTTCCTCGCCGCGATGAGAGCGTCCCGTTCTCACGACGACGGTCTCTGGCGCCGGGTCGTCTGCCCCGTCCGGTCGGTCCGCGGCGCGCACGACGTCTTCGTCGGTCCTCGTGACACCCGCGCGTGGGATCGCCTGCTCCTCGACCACGACGAGACCGTGCTCGCCGACAGCGGGCACTTCGCCCACGTCGAGCAGCCCGCCGAGACCCTCCACGCCCTTCGCGACGTGTGGGCGGCGCACCGGGCACCGCGCCCCCGTCAGGGACGGCGCGAGATCGTCACGGTGCGCGGCGCGTCGGCGTCCAGGTCGAGCGTGTGGCCGGCGATGTCGCCGCAGGCGTTGTCCACGCCCCGCCCGCCGGTCTGACGCGCGATCTCGACCTCCCACCACGTGTCCGCGAGGTGGTCGGCGACGCCCCGCCCCCACTCGACGATCACCACGGAACGCTCCACGTCGATGTCGAGGTCGTCGAGCTCGACGGCCGCGCCGAGGCGGTAGGCGTCCACGTGCACGAGCGGCGCCCCTCCGACCAGGGAGGGGTGCGTGCGGGCGATGACGAACGTCGGGCTCTGGATGGGACCCCGGATGCCGAGACCCTCGCCGATCCCGCGGGTCAGGGTCGTCTTGCCGGCGCCAAGCGGACCGGTGAGCACCACAACGTCGCCCGGTTCCAGGTGCGCGGCGAGCGTGCGCCCGAGCTGCTCCATGTCGTCCGGGCCGTCGATCTCGCGCTCGCCCAGCAGGTCGTTCGGAACGCTCATGAGTCCGCCTCCGTCCGCATCACCCGCGGGCCGATCCGCGTGACGATCTCGTAGTCGATGGTGCCGGCGGCATCCGCCCAGTCCCGTGCCGACGGCACGCCGAGGGTGGGGTCGCCGAAGAGCACGA
>VGAV01000607.1 GCA_016870695.1 Actinomycetota bacterium
GGGAACGGGATCGACAGCACACCGGTGATGACCGCCAGGAACGGGCCGAGCGACGACGGGATCACCTGCGTGATCCACTCCGCCATGGCCGTGACCATGCCGGTGCCGTTCAGGACGCCGACGAGCACGCCGGCGGCGAGCACCATCGAGACCACGCCGACGATGCTCGGCGCGTGCGCGACGATCTCGTCGGCCTGCGACCGGAGCTTGGGGAAGTTCACGATGAGGGCGACCGACGCGCCGACCATGAAGACGAAGGCGAGCGGGAAGAGGTCCATCACGAGCAGGACCATCACGGCGAGGGTCAGCGCGAGGTTGAACCAGATGAGCTTCGGGCGGAGCGTCGCGCGGTTCGGGTCGAGCATCGTGTCGGCCATCGCGGTGTCGGACGCCTCCACCAGCTCCGGGGCGGCGACGGCGCCGCGGCCGCCGCGGACCGTGACGATGTTGCCCGTGCGGAGCGAGGCGAGAGCGCCCGGCTTGTGCTCCGCGCCCCGGAAGATCTTCGGGGCGCCGAGGCGTCCGAAGCCGCCGGGGCCATCGAGCTTCGAGGTGTCGACCGAGCCGGCCAGGCGACGGCGCTCCGACAGGCCGAGGAACCAGGCGAACGCCAGCGCGACGACCAGGCCGGCGCCCAGCGAGGGCAGCATCGGGACGAACACGTCGGTGGGCTGCAGGCCCAGGGCGGTGGCGGCGCGGACGGTCGGACCGCCCCACGGCACGATGTTCAGCGTGCCGTTCATCAGACCCGCGACGCACGTCAGCACGACCGGGCTCATCCCGAGGCGCAGGTAGATGGGGAGCATCGCGGACGTGGTGATGATGAACGTCGTCGACCCGTCGCCGTCCAGCGAGACCGCGCCCGCGAGGATCGCGGTGCCGAGCACCACCTTGGCGGGGTCGTCGCCGAGCAGGCGGGTGATGACGCGGATGAGCGGGTCGAACAGTCCGACGTCGATCATGATGCCGAAGTACATGATCGCGAACATCAGCAGCGCCGCGGTGGGCGCCATGTTGCCGATCGCGTCGATGACCATGTCGCCGATGCCGAACCCGGCGCCGGCGATCAGCCCGAAGATCGTGGGCACCACGATGAGCGCGACCATCGGGGTCAGGCGCCGCGTCATGATCAGCGCCATGAACGACAGGATCATGAGGAAGCCCAGGGCGACGAGCACGCCGTCGGCGGGCGTATAGGCCACCGGGTACTCGACGGCCTCGGCCGAGAGGATGAGGGGGGTCATCGCGACTCCTTCGTCGTGGACGGGCGCGAGCGTCGCGCATCGATCTCCGGATGCTAGGGATGCCGCCCCCTCCCGCGCGCGCTTGCTCGCATTGCTCCGCGTTATGCGCGTACCGTGTGTTCTGCGCATTTCGCGCAGCGCCGGCGACGGCCCGCGACCCGACGACCGGAGGAGGTGCCCCGTGCGATTCGCCACGCGGATGCTCGTGGTGCAGGTGGCCACGCAGATCGTCGTCGTCGCGGTCTGCGCCGCCGTCTTCAGCTGGCTCGGGGTCCAGCAGCTGCGCGCCGAGGCGGACTCGTCCGCGCTGAACATCGCCCGCTCGGTCGCCGACTCGCCCCAGGTGCGCGCGCTCGTCGCCGACTACTCCGCCGACCCGGGCACGCCCGACCCGGCGGACCTGCGCGACGGCGTCCTGCAGGAGTACGCCGCCGACGTCACCGACCGCACCGCGGGGCTCTTCGTCGTCATCACCGACGACCACGGCATCCGTCTCGCCCATCCCGATCCG
>VGAV01000608.1 GCA_016870695.1 Actinomycetota bacterium
GAGGTTGGTGGGCTCGTTCTGCGAGCCGACGACGATCTCGGCCGAGGGGTCCGCTCCGCCCCCGCTCGCGTCGCCGCCGCCGGCCGCGCAGCCGGAGAGGACGAGCAGTCCGATGGTGGAGGCCGCGAGGGCGGCGCCGAGACGGGTGGAGCGCAGGCGTGAGGACACGTCGTTTCCTTCGGTGCGAGAACCGCGCGGGTGCTGTGGCGCGGCCGGGTGGGCGAGGTCGGTGGTGGTCCGGGGGGGGTGTCGGGGTGGATGCCGCGGGGTGGGTCGCGGGGCGGGTGCGGACGGGATGGATGCCGCTGGCCGGCGGCCTCAGCGGGCCGGCGCCTCCGCCCGTGTCAGGGGTGGAAGTCGCCGGCGAAGCGGACCCGCTTCTCCCCCGCGCGGACGGGGAAGGGCAGCCGGTTCTGGGGCGGCGGCAAGGGGCAGTTCATCTGGCTGGAGAATCCGCAGGGCGGCACGATCGCGCGGTTGAAGTCGATCTCGAGGTCCACGACGTCGCCGGGGACGAGCGGGCGCTCGGACGCCGGCCGGTCGAGGAAGAGGAAGCGACCGGCGCCGTAGCTCTCGGCGCCGTTCGTCGCGTCGCCGAACACGAGCTGCAACTTGGCGGAGCCGCCGTGCGCGGTGTCGAATGCCGCGAGCCGGAACTCCTGCCCGTCGCGCTCGAAGACGAGGTCCCCCGAGACGGGGAGCGCCCGCGTCGCGCCGTCGTCGCGGATGTGCTCGAACGGCACGACGCGTTCCTCGTCGACGAGCTCGAAGCGACCGGGGAGCACCCAGGACGGGTCGTAGTCGTAGTACTCGATGCCCTCGAACGCCAGGTTCGCCGGAGAGTCCTGTCGCCAGATGCGGTAGCCCTCCTGCGGCTCGCCGGAGTCGATGTCCTCGCGGTGCAGGCGGGTGAGCAACGCGGCGTCGGGATGTCCCTCGCGCGCGACGGACTCCGGCACGGGAGGCGCACCGGCGGCGGACCAGTGCGTCAGGACGAGGGCGAGGGCGCCCTGCGGGGCGGTCACGGTCGCGCGGCGGGAGGCGATCCACGCGGTGTGCGCGGCAGGGGCAGGGGTCTGGGGGGAAGACATCATCGCCATTTCACAACGTGGGGCGTCGCACGAGAAATTCCGTGACGATTCGTTTCTTCCTGTCAGGTTCGGGGCCTCGTCGGCGGCGCGCGGGGCGCCGGGCTCGGTCAGCCCGGTGCGGGCGCGGTGCGCCAGGGGCTCGGTCAGCGCGGTGCGGGCGCGGTGCGCCAGGCGAAGTCGACGTACGCCTCGACCGAGTCCTCGGGCACCATCGCGCGCAGCACGACCTCGTCGGCGGCTTCGGTGTAGGCCTCCAGCGCGTCGCCGAGCTCGGTCACGTCGCGGATGGTCGTGGCCGCGGCATCCACCCCCATCCGTGCGAAGTTCGCCGCGTAGTTCGGGAACGCGGCGTAGCGCGCCGTCTCGGCGTCGAGCCGCGCGCGGGCGGCCGACACGATGGCGGTGCGGACGTATACGGCGACATGGGCCGTCGGCGCCAGGGCCTTCAGCTCGCGGGTCTGCGCCGCGGCCTCGACCGGCGGCACCCAGTTCAGGAGCACGCCCTCCGCCGCGGTCGCGCCCAGGCGGCGCATCTTGGGACCGAGCGCCCCGACCACCACGCGTGGCACCCCTGCATCGTGCAGCACCTCGACGGCCTCGCGGACCCGGCCCAGCGCGCCGTCGCGCGCGATGCCCGAGCCGATGCCGAGGGTC
>VGAV01000609.1 GCA_016870695.1 Actinomycetota bacterium
CCCGATCGCGCCCCGCCGCGTCTCGAGCGCCCCCAGGACCGCGAAGACCGCGTTGCCGAGGAACAGCCCGACCCCTCCCGCCCAGTCGCCGCCGTCCGGCCCCTCGGCCAGCGCGGCGACGATCACGGCGGCGACGACGGCCGCCGCGAAGATCGCCGGGGTGCGCAGCGACCGGCCGTTGAAGGCGACGCAGCCGAGCCAGATGAACGCCGTCGCCGCGACGAAGGCGCCGTTGCCGATGGCGACCGCGACGAACGGCTGCGGCAGGAGGACCCACACCAGGTAGCACAGGGCCGAGAAGACCCCGGCGAGGAACGTCGCCGACCAGAGGCGGCCCGCGGCGCCGTCGCGACGCAGCAGCGTCTCGAGCAGGTACAGGCAGGCGGCGATGAGGATCACCGTCGACGTCATCAGCTGGAGGCTGAACAGATCCAGGGTCATGGGGTCTCTTCTCGGGGGGCGGGGAGGCGCACGACGAACGTCGCCCCCTCGCCGGGATGACTGCGGACGCTGATGTCGCCGCCGTGGGCGCGGACGATGTCCCGGCTGATCGCCAGGCCGAGCCCGCTGCCGTGGGTGGCCGAGTTCCGCACGGCGTCCGACCGGAAGAACCGCTCGAACAGCCGGGCCTGCTCGGCCGCAGGGATGCCGGCGCCGTCGTCGCGCACCGTGACGGTCACGGCGGAGGCGCCGCGCTCGACCGAGACGAAGACGGTCCCCCCGCGCGCGTTGTACTTCACGGCGTTCGAGAGGAGGTTGTCGACGACCTGGCGCAGACGATGCGGATCCACCGGCGCGACGGCGGAGCGGACCCCGGATGCCTCGACGGCGATGGCCTGCTCCGCGGCACGGGGCGCCACGGCCTCGATCGCGGCGCGGACGATGACCGCCACATCGCTCGGCACGGGCGCGAGCGCGAAGTCGACGCCGTGCGCCGAGGCCGCGGACACCGCCAGGATGTCGGCGACGAGCTCGCGCAGGCGCGCCGCGTTGCGTGCGGCGACCTCGAGCTGGGAACGCGTCTCGGGCGGGAGGCCGGGGTCGTCGAGCGCGAGCTCCAGGTAGCCCATGATCGACGTCATCGGGGTGCGCAGCTCGTGCGAGACGCTCGCCACGAGGTCGTCACGGGCGCGGAGGGCGAGTTGCTCCACGGTCACGTCGCGCGACACGACGACGCTCCCGGGGTTCCCGGCGCCGCCGTCGGGCAGCCGTTTCGCGGTGATGCTGAGCGCCCGCCGGTCCGTGCCCGGCGCGCCGAACCACATCAGCTCGCCGTCGAAGGTCATGCCGGCGCGCGCCCGCGTCAGCGGGTTCTCGGTGCTGCCGAGCGGGGTCAGACCGTCCGCGGCGTAGACCTCGCCGGCCTCCCCGTCCGGACACGGTGCGCCGAGCAGCCGGGCGTGCGCCTCGTTCGCGACGGCCGACTCGCCGTGCGCGTCGATCCGGATGACGCCGAAGTCGACGGCATCCAGGACCTGGGTGACGAGGTCCTCCTGCCGGCGGGCGCGGGTGAGGGAGCGGCGGAGCTCGGCGGACTGCTTCTGCAGGAGAACGCGCTGCGCCTGCGCGCGCCGCTCGGAGAGGTGCGCGATCGCCGACAGCGCCGCCACGATGAACGGCATCAGCAGGCTCGAGGCCGACAGCACCGCTCCCGGCGTCACGGCGAGCTGCAGGGCGATCACGCCGAGGACGCTCACCGAGACGGTGATCACCCCGACGATCCC
>VGAV01000610.1 GCA_016870695.1 Actinomycetota bacterium
CGTCCTCACCACCGGTGCGGGTCCGCACTCCGGCGACGACGCCTCCGTCCGCAACGGCTTCGACGCGCAGCTGCTCGAGCACGTGCACGCCTGGCCCGGATACGCCCTGTTCGCCCTCACCCTGGCGCTCGTCGTCGCCGCATGGCGCCTGCGCCTGCCGGTGCGTCGCTGGGCGACGGCCCTGCTGGGCCTCGAGGTCGTGCAGATCGCGGTGGGGCTCTACCAGGCGCGCAACGGCCTCCCCGAGCTCGCCGTGGGCACGCACATGGTCCTCGCCGCCCTCACGGCCGCCGCGACGACCGTCGTCGTGCTGCGTCTCAAGGAGCCGGCGGCCGTCGTGGTCGAGGCGTCCCGCGCCCGCGAGAGCGTCGCGCGCGGCTGAGTCCACGTGTTCGGGGCTCATAGACGATTCATCGGGCCCACCGAGGAATCGTCCGGACCCGTGCGAGACTGTGGGACTTCCGGTGCGACCGCGCCGGCCCCCTGAAGGAGTATTCGCATGCGCACTCGTCCCCGCCTGATCACCAGCATCCCGTTCTGGGTGCTCGTCGCAGGCTCCCTCGCCGCGCTCGGCGCCGGCCTCTGGAACGTGTTCCGGGGCATCGGCGCCATGGAGCAGGTGCTGACCAACCCCAACGCGACGGTCGTCGAGGTGTACGTCGGCCAGACGTGGGCGTCGGTCGGTGCCGGGCTGCTCGCCGCCGGCGTCGTGGGACTGTTCATCGCCCTCGCCCTGGGCGCGGCCTCCGTGTTCGCGCACCGGAACGACGTCGCCGTCGAGACGATCGACGGGAACAGCGACGACGAGACCGCCGACGAGTCGGCCGCCTCGGTCTTCACCCCGACAGCCGCCGGTGCCGCGACGGGCGCCGCCACCGCGACCACGGCCGCGTCGACCGCCGCCGAGCCCGCCCCTATCGCCGTCGAGGACGCGGACGTCGAGACGTCCTCCGATACCCCCGCGCCGCCGCAGGCCGCCGCGGCCGCTCGTGAGGACGCCGCCGAGGACCCCGCCCGCCGCTGAGCCCCGCCTCACGAGAAAGCCGCCCGTCCCCTCTCGAGGGGCGGGCGGCTTTTCGTCGGTGGTGCGACCCGTCAGAACGGCAGCAGCGGGTCGACCGCGATGGCGACGAACAGGAGCGTGAGGTACGTGATCGACGCGTGGAAGACGCGCATCGGCCGCGGCTCGCCGCCGCGCACGGCCCGCGCGTAGAGACGGTGCGACTCGTAGACGAACCAGCCGCCGAAGACGAGGGCCGACACCGAGTAGACGAGGCCCATGGATGCCACCGGGATCAGCAGCAGCGAGCAGGCCACGGTCGCCCACGCGTACAGGATGACCTGGAGGCCGACCTGCGAGCCGCTCCGGGTCGCGCCGAGCATCGGCACGTCGACGTCCTCGTACTGCTGCGCGTACTTCATCGACAGCGGCCAGTAGTGCGGCGGCGTCCAGAGGAACACGAGCGCGAAGAGGATGAAGGGCGCCCACGCGAGCGAGCCCGTCACCGCCGACCAGCCGATGAGGACCGGGAAGCAGCCGGCGATGCCGCCCCACACGATGTTCTGCTCGGTGCGGCGCTTGAGGATCATCGTGTAAATGACCACGTAGAAGAAGATCGCTCCGGCGGACAGCGCGGCGGCCAGCGGGTTGGTGAACGTCCACAGCCACAACGTGGAGACCACCGCGAGGGTCCAGGCGAAGATGAGCGCGTTGCGAGGGGTG
>VGAV01000611.1 GCA_016870695.1 Actinomycetota bacterium
ACCGGTTCTTCGCGCGGCGGTTCGACAGCCTGCCGGATCGGGGGCTCGCGCTGACCAACCGGGTGCTGGACCGCACGCTGCCGCCCGAGACGCGCGAGGACTTCGGCGCGGGCGGCTACGCGTTCGACGCGCAGGACACGGCGCTGCGGAGCCTGTCCGTGCTGGACCTGCTCGCCGCGCTCGCGCGCATCGACGTGCCGCTGTGGTTCGTCAACGGCCAGTGGGACCAGCTGCGCGTCAACGAGCGCCTGTTCCTCCGCGTGGCCCGCGACGCGGAGCTGATCGTCGTGCCGCGGACGACCCACCTCGTGACCGCGATGCGGCCACGCGTCTTCAACGCGCTGCTGGACGTGGCGCTCACCACGGTCGAGGCCTCGACCTGTTAGACTCGACTCTTGGCTTGCGTGTGGGGTTTTTCCCGACCTCCACGACCGCCGGTGCGGCGTCCCTCTACCGCTCGCCCGGCACTTCCAACACTCACTCAAACGAAAGACCGTCGACGTGGCGAACATCAAGTCGCAGATCAAGCGCAACAAGACCAACGAGAAGGCGCACGAGCGCAACAAGGCCGTCAAGAGCGAGCTCAAGACCCACGTGCGCCGCACCCGCGAGGCCGTCCTGGCCGGTGACAAGGAGGCCGCCGAGAAGGCCCTCGCCACCGCGACCAAGAAGCTCGACAAGGCCGTGAGCAAGGGTGTCATCCACACCAACCAGGCCGCGAACCGCAAGTCGGCCATCGCGAAGTCGGTCGCCGCTCTCTGAGCCGCAGATCTCCGGAAGGCCCGTCCCGCATCACGCGGGGCGGGCCTTCCGCCTTTCGGCGGGCGTGCGCGCTCGCGGCGGCTGGGCTTCACGGGCCGGGCGTCGGGGCGTGGTTGGTGCAGTGGGGCGGTCGTGGATCGCCCCGGTGCCCTTTCTGCGCCCCGGTCGGGAGGGGCGACGGTGTGCACCGAGCATCGGGGCGCCGTTTGTGCAGTGGGGCGGTCGAGGATCGCCCCGGTCGGGAGGGGCCCCGGGCGGGAGGGTCGGTCAGCCGGCGAAAGGCGCGCGCGTGGCGATGACCGTGATCATGCGCTCGAGCGCGAACACGGAGTCGCGTGACGCGCCCTTGACCTCGGCGTCGGCGCGCGCGGTAGCGTGGATGGCCATGCCGAGCGTCGCCTGCGTCCAGCCGACGAGGTCGCGGCGGGCCCGGTCCACCTGCCAGTCCTTCATCCCGAGGCGCGCGGCCAGCGCCGACGACGACTCGCGGGTGCCGGCGACACGGGCCATCGTCCGGAGCTTCATGGCGACGGCGGCGACGAGCGGGACGGGGTCGGCTCCGGATGCCAAGGCGTGGCGGAGCGCCAGCAGAGCCTCCCCGTAGCGGCCGGCGATGGCCGTGTCCGCCACCGTGAACGCCGAGATCTCGACGCGGCCGCCGTAGTAGCGCTCGACGACCTGTTCGGTCACGTCGCCGGGGACGTCGTTGATGAGCTGCTGGCACGCGGCCGCGAGCTCGGTGAGGTCGTCGGCGAAGGCGGAGACGAGGGCGCGGAGCGCGACCGGGGCGATGCGCTTCTTGGCGGCCTGGAACTCGCCCGCGGCGAAGTCGAACCGGTCGGAGTCGCGCTTGATCGCGGGGCACGCGATCTCGACGCCGCTGCCCTGGCCGGCGCGGATCGCGTCGAGCAGCTTCTTGCCGCGGACGCTGGCGCCGGTGTGACGGAGGACGACGGTCG
>VGAV01000612.1 GCA_016870695.1 Actinomycetota bacterium
GATCACGTCCTGCCGCGCGCGCAGCGCGTCGATCACGACGAGGCGGCCGAGCAGCGGGTCGCCGGCACCGGTCACGAGCTTGACGGCCTCGGTGGCGAGGAGCCCGCCCACCTGCACGCACAGCGAACCGAGCACGCCGACCTGGGCGCACGTGGGCGGCTCTCCGGCGGATCCGGGCGGGAACAGGTCGCCCAGCACGACGGGCGCGTACCCCTCGGGCGGGTGCGACCAGAACACCGTCACCTGTGCGGCCCATTCCTGCACAGCTCCCCACACCAGGGGGATGCCGAGGGTCTCGGCCGCGGCGGCGACGGCCTCGCGCGTGTCGAAGGTGTCGCTGCCGTCGATGACGAGGTGGGCGCCGGCGAGCAGGTCGACGGCGTTGCCGGGGACGAGCCGGACCTGTCGTTCGTGGACGACGGTGAGGGGCGACAGGTCGCGGACGGCGCGGGCGGCCGACGTCGTCTTCGGTGTCCCGATGTCGTCGACGCGGTGCGCGAGCTGACGCTGCAGGTTGGTGCGTTCGACGGTGTCGTCGTCGATGACGACGAGCTCGCCGACGCCCGCGGCCGCGAGGGCCAGTAGCACGGGGGAGCCGAGACCGCCGGCGCCGACGACCGCGATCCGGGCGTTCGCGAGACGGCGCTGGCCCTCCTCGCCGATCGCGGCGAGCACGGCGTGACGGGCGGTGCGGATCAGCTCCTCGGGCGCGAGGGCGGCCACCGGCTCGACGAGCGGTCTCATCCGCCGATCGCGCTCATGGTGCGTTCCGGCTGGACGAAGTCCTCCCGCGCCAGACCCACGGTGTCCGAGCCGTGGGCGCGGGGCTTGGCCCACATGGCATCCCGCCAGATCTGCGCGAGGCCCGCGTCGGTCGTCCCGTCGCGGAGGGCGGCGAGGAGGTCGGTCTCCTCGTGCGAGAACAGGCACGAGCGCACCTTGCCGTCGGCGGTCACGCGGGTGCGCGTGCACGCCGCGCAGAACGGCTCGGTGACCGAGGAGATGATCCCGACGTGGCCGGCAACGTCGGTCTCGCCGGGCCGGCGCACCTCCCAGCGCTCGGCGGGGGCCGCGCCGCGGCCGCGCGGGTCGGCCGTGAGGACGAAGGCCTCCTCGATCGCGGCGCGGATGTCGCGGGCGGGGATGACGTTCATCGCGGACCAGGAGCGGTCGCCGTCCAGTGGCATGTCCTCGATGAAGCGCATCTCGAAGCCGTTCGCCACCGCCCAGTCCACCAGGGGGACGACCTCGGTGTCGTTGACGCCGCGCAGCAGCACGGCGTTGATCTTGATCGGGCCGAGGCCCGCCGCGCGGGCCGCCTGCAGGCCCGCGAGCACCTTGTCGAGGTGCGGGCGGCGGGTGAGCTCGGCGAAGGTCTCGGGGTGCAGGGTGTCGAGCGACACGTTCACGCGCGTGAGTCCGGCGTCCGCGAGCGACTGGGCGCGACGGTCGAGGCCGACGGCGTTGGTCGTCATCGAGATGGGCAGGTCCGGGTTGTCCTCGCGGATGCCGGCGATGATGAACTCGAGGTCCTTGCGCACGAGCGGCTCGCCGCCGGTGATGCGCAGCTCCTCGGCACCGAGGGACCGCACCGCGACGCGGACGATGCGGCGGATCTCGTCGGTGCTCATCAGCTGCGACTGCGGGAGCCACGGCATCCCGTCGGCCGGCATGCAGTACGTGCAGCGGAGGTTGCACTTGTCGATGACGGACA
>VGAV01000613.1 GCA_016870695.1 Actinomycetota bacterium
GTGCAGATCCACACTCCGGGCCGCCACGACAGATCGCGGAACTTGGGAATCACCGTGCCGAGGGAGTCCTGCAGCATGAACCGGGCGACGCGCGTGCCGGCGTCGACGGCGGTGAGGATGAACAGCGCCTCGAACATGATCGCGAAGTGGTACCAGAAGGCCATGAGCGCCTGACCGCCGAGCGCCGCCTGCATGATGTTGGCGAGCCCCAGGGCGAGGGTCGGTGCGCCGCCGGTGCGGGACACGATCGAGCTCTCGCCGACGGCCGCGGCGGTCGAGGTCAGCATCTCGGGCGTGAGGTTCACCCCGGCCAGGCCCAACCCGTTCACGAACGCGACCGCCCCCTCGACGGTGCCGAGCGTGGCCGCCGGCGACGAGTTCATGGCGAAGTAGATGCCGCGGTCGATGGACAGCGCCGCCACGAGCGCCATGATGGCGACGAACGACTCCATGAGCATGCCGCCGTAGCCGATGAAGCGCGTCTGTCGCTCCTTCTCGACGAGCTTCGGCGTCGTCCCCGACGCGATGAGCGCGTGGAACCCGCTGAGGGCTCCGCAGGCGATCGTGACGAAGAGGAACGGGAAGATCGGTCCGGTGAAGACGGGACCGAGCTGGCCGCCGGCGAACTCGCTGAAGGCGGGGACGCTGATCTCGGGCCGGACGAGGACGATCGCCCCGGCCAGCATGACGATGACGCCGATCTTCATGAACGTCGAGAGGTAGTCGCGGGGCGCGAGCAGCAGCCACACCGGCAGGACCGCGGCGACGAAGCCGTAGACGATGATGCCCCAGGCGATGACGGTGCGGTCGAGGTGGAACAGGTCGTAGCCCCAGGCCGTCGACGACACCCAACCGCCCGCGATGATCGCGCCGATGAGCAGCACGAAGCCGATGATCGAGATCTCGGTGATGCGACCCGGGCGGATGTACCGCAGGTAGAGGCCCATGAAGATCGCGATGGGGATCGTCATGGAGACGCTGAAGACGCCCCACGGGCTCTCGCCGAGGGCGTTGACCACGACGAGCGCGAGGATCGCGACGATGATCAGCATGATGAGCAGGCTCGCGAGGATCGCCGCGGTGCCGCCGACCTTGCCGAGCTCGTCCCGGGCCATCTGACCGATGGTGCGGCCGCCGCGCCGCATGGAGAAGAAGAGGACCAGGTAGTCCTGCACGGCGCCGGCGAGGATGACGCCGACGATGATCCAGATCGTGCCCGGCAGGTATCCCATCTGCGCGGCCAGGACGGGGCCGACCAGCGGACCGGCGCCCGCGATGGCGGCGAAGTGGTGCCCGTACAGCACGCGGCGGTCGGTGGGGACGAAGTCCTTGCCATCCTGCTTGCGCTCGGCGGGCGTGGCCCGACGGTCGTCGGGCCGGGCGATGTAGCGCTCGATGACCTTCGAGTAGAAGCGGTACCCGATCAGGTACGTGCACACCGCTGCGAAGACGAACCAGATCGCGTTGACGGTCTCGCCGCGGACGATGGCCAGCATCGTCCACCCCAGCCCGCCGAGCAGGGCGATCGCGACCCACAGCGCGATCTTCGCCGGGGTCCAACGGGTCTCGGTCCTCTCGGGCGGGACCGCCACCGGCGGAAGGTTCGGGTCGGTGACGATGTCGTCGTCGACGGAAGCGCTCATGTCTCTCCTCGTTCGCGGCTCTGCGGACTTTCGGAAGGCTAGAGGGATGCCGCGGCCTGCCACGGCC
>VGAV01000614.1 GCA_016870695.1 Actinomycetota bacterium
CGTCGACGTTGCCGGCCACCGAGCGGTACATCCAGCCCAGCGTCACGAGAACGCTGCCGAGGATGCAGGCGAACGACACGTCGAGGAGGACGGGGAGGAGGAAGTCCGGCGCGAAGTCGGCCTGCACGAGACGGGCGAGGCCGAACAGCAGCGGGACGGCGATCGTCCAGACCACCTGCAGCGGCAGCGGGAACGCGACGACGGCCGCGACCGTGGCGACGTTGATGAGGAAGAAGATCCAGGGGTTCTCCGTCACCGAGGGAGCGGACCCGTCGACCGTGGCCGCCGGCCACAGCGCCAGGGCCACGACGAAGGCGACGGCGAAGATGCCGGAGAACAGGCGGGCGAAGCGCCCGATCGTGCAGGCGACGACCATCGCGATCAGGGGCAGGAAGACTCCGACGACCAGCGGGAGGTGCCAGCCGGGCGTCTCGTCGCCCGGGCCGAACGCCGCGACGAAGGCCTGCGCGCCGAGGACGAGGCAGCCCGGTCCCACGAGGAGCGTGATGACGCGTTCGATGCGCGTCTGGGTGAACGAGCCGGGCTCCTCCGTCGTCTCGCGCGTGTGGGGGATGCGGCCCCAGGCCTCATCGAGGACGGAACGCCCGGTGTCAGACATCGGGTTCGGTCTCGGCATCTTCGTGGAGGATGCCGTCTTCCATCGCCCGACGCAGCAGGTCGACCTTGGTCGGCGCGGGACGCCCGACCTCGACGTACTTCACGCGCACGCGGGTGATGTTCTCCTTCGCCGTCGAGTAGGCCACGCCGAGGCGGTCGGCGACGGCCTTCAGCGGCAGGCCCGCGGCGTACAGCCGCAGCACCTCGCGCTCGCGCGCGGACAGCTGCGCGTCGGCGAAGTCGCGGTCCGCCTCGACGGCGCTGGCCCACTCCACGTTGTCGAGCAGCTCGCCGCGGGCGACCGTGCCGATCGCGCCGAGCACCTCGTGCGTCGGCGAGGACTTGCTGACGATGCCGGCCGCCCCCGCGGCGAGCGCCTCGCGCACGGCGGCGGGACGGTCGGCGACGCTGTGGATGATGACGCTGGACCCGTCGCGCACGACGCGGTCCACGTTCTCGGACACCGTGGTGCCGTCGCCGAGCGTCAGGTCGAGCACGACGACGTCGGCGGGGTTCTGCACCGCGCCGCGGCGCCAGTCGAGGTAGGCGGCGACGTTCGCTCCGGAGAAGACGACCTCGGTCGCGTCGACGCGGGCCAGTGCGGCCTCGAGCCCCAGTCGGACCGACTCGTGGTCATCGATGAGGGCGACGCGCGTCATGTCCACATCGTATCGGCGCGCTCACCGCCGAGGAGGGTGCGACTTTCCGCGGATGTCCGTCATCGGCGCAGAACGGCCACGGCCTCCACGTGGTGCGAGTTCGGGAACAGGTCGACCCCGCGGATGCCGCGGTCGGCGCGGTAGCCGTGATCGGCGAAGGTCGCCAGGTCCCGGGCCAGGGCGACCGGGTCGCACGCCACGTAGACGACCGAGGACGGGCCGAGCCCGGCGACGGCCTCGACGACCTCGCGTCCGGCTCCCGCCCGCGGCGGGTCCAGGAGCACGACCCCGCGGGCGAGGCGCTCGCGCTCGCGTGCCGAGGCGTCCGCCGCCAGTCGCGCGACGTAACGGTCGACCCGGGCTGTCTCGGCACGGGCGCCGATCCACTCCGCGAGATTCTCGCCCGCGTGCTCGGTGGCGCGGGCGTCCGAC
>VGAV01000615.1 GCA_016870695.1 Actinomycetota bacterium
GGGTGTGCACGAGGTGCTCACGGCGCAGCGGCGCGCCTCGCACGTCATCACGGCGCAGGTCCGCACGCACGACCCGATCCGCGACCGGCAGGTCGACGACCTTCTGCGCGGCGTCATGTCGGGCCTGCACCGCTGGAGCCAGACCCGCGCGCCCGGTCGCGTCGACCCGGTCCGGACGCTGCCTCTCGCCGACGTCGGCCACCTCCGCCGGTCGCTCGGCAGCGTCGTCCCCCCGGGTGCCCCCGCTCCGCTCGCCGACGACACCGCCGACGTCGAGTTCGTCGACGCCGACACGCGCGCCTGGGGCGGTCCGCACTACGCCGAGCTGGAGCGGTACGTCGCGACGCTCGGCGACGGGTTCGACCTCGCGACCGCCTTCGACGGCGTCGACGAGGACACGCGACGGCCCGTCGACCTCGTCGGCCTGCTGGAGATCGTCCACCGCCGCGGCCTCGACGAGACGGACGAGGTGTCCGTCGTCTCCGCCCGCCGCCCCGACGGCTCCATCCGTCGCTTCGCCTTCGGGGCGGTCACCGCCGCCCGCACGACCAGAACGGACGCCGATGACTGACGTCGACACCCCCGTCCGCGCCGCCGACCCGTCCGCAGCGGACGCCGAGCCGGAGACCCCCTTCATCGCGCCCGTCGCGATGGAGAACGACCCCGACACCCTCTTTCCCGGCGACCGCGGGATCCTGGATGCCGACATCCGACGCGTCCTCGTCCGGGTGCTGCAGCGCCGCTTTCTGCTGGCCGAGAGCAGCCCCGCCGAATGGAAGCTGCTGCTCGCGCACCAGCAGATGATCGAGTCGCGCCTGAACGACCTGTTCGTCCGGCTCGTCGTCGACCACCAGCGCGGCGTGGCGTACAAGGAGCAGGTGCGCTCGGACGAGATGGACGTACCCATCCTGCTCAAGGACGAGGCCTACTCCCGCGCCGAGACCCTCGTGCTCGTGTACCTGCGCGCGGTGTTCCAGCGCGAGACCACCGCCGGCGCCGCCTCCGCCCGGGTGGACGTCGAAGAGGTCGAGCAGACCGTCCTCACCTACTTCGCCGAGTCCGACGGCACGCGTGCGAGCCAGCAGCGCGCCGTCCGCACCGCCATCGCCCGCCTCGACCGCGAGGGCATCATCGAGGAGGAGTCCGAGGGCCGCTACCGCATCGGCCCCCTCGTCGAGGTGATTCTCAGCGCCGACACCCTCCGCGAGCTGCAGCGCTGGCTCGACGAGCGCACGTCCGAGGGGGCATCGGATGCCGCCGCCTCGCGGCCCGGCGACACCCCCACGGCGGCCGGTCCGGGCGTGACGCCGGAGGGCGCGGCATCCCTCCCCCTCGACGTGGTCCAGGAGGACGCACCGTGACGATGCTCGACACCCTCTTCGGTCTGATCCCGGCCGCCTCGCGCGGTCAGCAGTGGGTCGCCGACGAGCTGCAGCTGATCAACTGGGGCGGGTACGACGGCCCCCACCGCGTGCGCTTCGCGCCCACCGCGACCCTGCTGTGCGGCGGGTCAGGATCGGGCAAGTCGACGCTCATGGACGCCTACGTCGCGCTCATGATGCCGCACACCACCCCTTTCAACGGCGCCTCCAACGGCGCGGTGGTCGGGCGCCCGCGCGGGCAGGAGCAGCGCAACATCCTCTCCTACGGCCGCGGCAAGCTCGACGAGTCCCGCACCGACGAGGGCACGCGCGTCCGCGTG
>VGAV01000616.1 GCA_016870695.1 Actinomycetota bacterium
GCTGGCGGAGGCGCAGCGGGACGGCATCCGGCTCGTCGATCGCGTCGGGGAGCTCGGCGGGCGACAGCACCTCCGGCAGCAGCCGGATGGGGGCTGCGCCCTGGCCGCCCCAGCGCGCGGCGCTCTCGCGGGCCAGGCGTTCCAGGGCCTCGCCGGTGTCGCCGTCGTCGACCTCCTCGAGGAGGGGGAGCGCGATCTGCGCGAACAGCTTCTCGTCGGTGAGGACGCGGCCGGGCTCGTCGGCGCGCAGAGTCGTCGACAGCTTCCGGGCGATCTGCGAGTCCGCGGGGTCGTTGAGCTTCAGCTCGAGCCGCGTGCCGATGAGCCCCTGGAGGTTCATGCGCAGCTCGTTCCAGCGGGACAGGGCGACGACGACATGGATGCCGAAGCTGCCGCCGCGTTCGAGCAGCTGCGCGAGAGGCGCCTCGAGGTCCTCGAAGTCCTGGCGGAGGGCACCGAGCCCGTCGACCAGCAGCACGACGTCGGCGCTGGGCAGGTCGGGCAGGCGGCCGTCCGCGTGTTGACGGCGCATGTCCGCGAGGGAGTCGAGGCCGTGGTCGCGGAACACCCGTTCGCGCACCGCCAGCATGCCGGTCAGCTCTTCGAGGAGACGGCCGAGCCGCTCCCGGTTGCCGCGGGTCGCCACGCCACCGACGTGCGGAAAGGGCTCGATCCGGGCGAGCCCGCCTCCGGTGAGGTCCATGCCGTAGATGCTCACCTGGCGGGGCGAGTGCGTGAACGACAGGGAGGCGGCGAGCGTGCGCAGGAACATCGACCGCCCGGACTGCGGGGCGCCGGTGATCGACACGTGCCCGCCGGACCGGGTGAGGTCGAGCATCCACGGCGACTGGGTCTGCTGCGACGGGTCGTCGAGGAGCCCCATCGGTGCGCGCAGCGTGCCGGCGCCGTCCGCCTGGGGAAGGATACCGCCGAGTGTGAGCACCGGCGGCAGGGGCGGCAGCCACACGGGGCGGGTGCGCGCGACGCCGCGCGCGAGGCGCGAGGTCGCGGCGTTCACGAGGGTCCGTCCGGTGGTCGGCGTCTCGGGTTCGACCTCGACCTGCTCCTCGACCTCGACGTCGCTCTCGGGGAGGTCGTAGTCCGGCACGAGCAGGACCGGCGGGGCGTCGTCGTGACGCGGGCCGGACTCGATCGGGTCGGGCACCGGTCCCGAGACGTACCCGGCGCGGAAGCGCGTGTAGACCGAGGTGTCGACCTTGAGGTACCCGAAACCGGGGATGGCCGGCAGGTGGAAGGCATCCGGGGTGTCCAGCACGACCGCGGACTCCGACTCGGAGAACGTGCGCAGACCGATCCGATACGACAGGTAGGTGTCGAGTCCGCGGAGGCGTCCGCCCTCGATCCGCTGGCTCGACAGCAGCAGGTGCACCCCGATGGAGCGGCCGATGCGCCCGATGGTCAGCAGCAGCTCCACGAAGTCGGGCTCGGCCGTGAGCAGCTCGCCGAACTCGTCGATCACCAGGAAGAGGTGCGGCAGGGCGGGCAGGTCGGGACGCTCCCGGCGCATCTGCCGGTAGTGGCCGATGGATGCCGCGTTCCCGGCGTCCTTGAGCAGTCGCTGCCGGCGCACGACCTCGCCCTGGATGCTCGCACGGGCGCGCTCCGTGAGCTGCGGGTCGTCGGCGAGATTGTCGATGATGCCCGCGACGTGGGGCAGCCGGGCGAAGGGCGCGAAGGCC
>VGAV01000617.1 GCA_016870695.1 Actinomycetota bacterium
GCGGTCATTGGTGCCGACAGGGATGAGACCGACTTCCTGGCGCGGCGCATCGAAGAGATGTTGTCTGCAGGCGGGGCGGTCGACTCTTCGCGGTGAGTCGGCGAAGCTCGACTGCGAGGACGACGAGGACTCTGTCTCTCAGGCTGGGCGGGTGATCGTGAGTATCGACGTGGCGGTGCATCACGCCTCCCGTCGCGAGAAGTTCGCCACGGGCAGCGACGAATGGTCGATCGTGACCGCGCTGGAATATCTCTTCGAACACCTCACCGTGCGGGACGAGCAGCAGCTCCTGCTCATCCTCGCGCCACATCTCTTCGCCACGTACGAGGACGATCCGCCCCGAGAGATCCGCCTGCCCGTCGACGGGAGCATCGGCTTCGAGATCGCCGCGGTCGCCCGCCGGGTGCGACGCGTGTGGAACCCACTCGATGGCGGTTGTAGCCCACCCGAACCCGGGGCCGGGTGATCCTCAGGTGCCGCGAGGGTGATCTTGTCCGCGGGGCCACGCGAGCCGGCCCACTGCCTGCAACCGTCACGACATGTCTCGCCGCATGCTTCGTGGTCTCTGGCTTCTCCTGGCGATCGGTGGTGCCGTGATGGCCCTCGTCACCATGTCTCCATCGACCGGGCCGACGGTGACGGTCCCCGCCAGGGTGGACGACGCTGACGGGGATGACATCCCGAACCGGATCGAACAGCACATCTGCGGTTCCGAGACGTGCGCGGACGGCCTCGACGACACCGATCGCGACGGCCTGCCGGACTGGGCGGAGCTGGTCGTCTGCGGAACGTCCACGTGTGCCCGTGTCGATGAGGACGACGACGCGAACGGGGTGCCCGACGCGTTGGAGGCGATCGCGCACGTCGCCGACCGCCGCGTCGTCGCCGTCACCGGGATGCCCTTCGCGTGGGTGTCACCCGCCTTCGCCACTGCCGCGGGGGTGCTCCTGCTCTCCCTCGCGGTCGCCTCGGTGCGGAACGGGCGCCCCGACGAGACGAGGACCGAGCCGGGGCCTCCGCAATACGGGCGGACGATCCCGTGAGTGAACGCGCATGTCGACGTCTCGAGGCAGCCGGCGGCGTCGATGCGTGACGGTCGCGCCGACACCGCGCTGGTGCCCCCGGCCCGTCGAGCTCTGACACCCGCGCGGCAGAGAACGGCTCTCATTCCCGACAGCGCCCGAACCCCGCGGCGGTGTCCGGCCCGGCCTAGCCTGGAACCATGCACGATCACGCGCCAGGGGGTGGCATCCGGGACCTCAGCAACCGCAGGTTGCTCACCATCGCGCTGAGCATCACCGCGAGCGTGATGATCGTGCAGATCGTCGGGGCGTTCCTCACCGGGTCGCTGGCGCTGCTCGCGGACGCCGCCCACATGTTCACCGACGCGGCCGGACTCATCGTTGCCCTCGTCGCCACCGCCATCGCCGCCCGCCCGGCCGACGACCGCCGGACCTTCGGGTACCAGCGTGCGGAGGTCCTCGGCGCCCTGGCGAACGCGATCATCCTCATCGTCCTGTGCCTCTGGGTGGGCGTCGAGGCCGTGCAGCGCCTGATCGCCCCCGCGGATGCCGAGGTGCAGGGCGGGCCGATGCTCGTCGTCGCCGCGATCGGTCTCGTCGCGAACGCCGTGTCGATGTGGCTGCTCGGACGCGCGCAGAAGCGCAGCATCAACGTCCGCGGCGCCTACCTCGAA
>VGAV01000618.1 GCA_016870695.1 Actinomycetota bacterium
GACGCCCCACCGCAGCGGGTGGTCTCGCTCGACCAGGACTCGACCGAGATCCTGCTCGCGCTCGGACTGCAGGACCGCGTCGTGGGCACGGCATCCTGGACCGACCCTGTCCTGGACGCCCTCGCGGCCGCGAACGCCGACGTCCCGCGTCTGGCCGACAACGCCCCCACGTACGAGGTCGTCCTCGGCGCCGACCCCGATTTCGTCACGGCCTCGTTCGGCCGGCACTTCGCCCAGGGCGGCGTGGCCACCCGCGACCGCTTCGCCGAGACCGGCATCCCGTCCTACCTGTCGCCGACCGACTGCGAGGGCGACGTGATGATGAACGCCGGTGGCACGCGGACCACGCCGCTCACGGTCGACGTGCTCTACGACGAGATCCGCGAGCTGGCGGAGGTGTTCGACGTCGCCGACCGCGGCGAGGCACTGGTCGGGGAGCTGCAGCAGCGGGCCGCGACCGCGCTGGACGGCGTCGACCTCGACGGCGCGACCGTGGCGTTCTGGTTCGCCGACACCAAGACCCCCTACATGGCCAGCTCCCGCTCGAACGCCGGCCTGCTGGCATCCCTGTCCGGGATGACGAACGTGTTCGCGGACGAGAGCGACGACTGGGTCGCGACCGGCTGGGAGACCGTCGTCGAGAAGGACCCCGACATCCTCGTGCTGGGGGACCTGCAGCGCGACCGCTTCCCGGGCGACCGTCTCGACGACAAGATCGCGTTCCTCGAGAGCGACCCGCTGACGAGCACCCTCAGCGCCGTGAAGGAGCACCGGTACATCGCGTTGCACGGCGCCGAGCTGAACCCGTCGATCCGTTTCGTCGACGCGCTCGAGAAGATCCGCGCCTGGGCCGACGAGAACGCGGGCGCGCTCTGAGCGCGACAGTCACCGTCGCGCGGAGCACCGGACGCGCCTCCGCGGTCGCCGGGGTCGGCCTGACGGCCCTCGCGGCACTGGTGCTCGTGGTCTCGGTGGGCGTCGCCCTGACGCTCGGCCCCGCCGACGTGTCGCTCGTCAACGTGCGGGACGTGCTGCTGAACCACCTCGGTCTCGCCGACATCCCCGTCCGGGTCGCCAAGGACGCGATCGTCTGGCAGGAGCGCCTCCCCCGGGCCCTCGTCGCGGCCTGCGCCGGCGCGGGCCTCGCCCTCTGCGGCGTCGTCATGCAGTCGCTGCTGCGCAACCCGCTGGCCGAGCCGTTCCTCCTGGGCGTCTCGTCGGGAGCCTCCACCGGCGCCGTGGTCATCGGCGTCATGGGGATCGGCGGCGGGGTCGTCGGCCTGTCTGGCGGTGCCCTCATCGGCGCCCTCGTCGCCTTCGCGGTGGTGCTGCTCCTCTCCCGGTTGACCTCCGGGGGCACGTCCGGCGTCATCCTGGCCGGCGTCGCCGGCACCCAGTTCTTCTCCGCGCTCACGTCCCTCGTCGTCTTCGCGTTCGCCGATTCCGACGAGACGCGCGGCGTCATGTTCTGGCTGCTCGGATCGCTGGAGGGCGTCCGGTGGGACGACGCGGCCCTCGCCGCCGCCGTCGTCGTCGGGGGCGGGATCGTCTGCCTCCTCGCGGCTCGGACCCTGGATGCCTTCGCCTTCGGCGACGACGTCGCGTCCTCCCTCGGCATCCCGGTCGCCCGCACACGGCTCGCCCTGCTCGTCGTCACCGCCGTGATGACAGCCGTGCTCGTGAGCGTCG
>VGAV01000619.1 GCA_016870695.1 Actinomycetota bacterium
CCTCGGCGAGATCCTCAACTCCCGCCGCGTCTTCGGCCCGTACACGTGGGCGCCCATCGTCAACAACATCGTGTCCATCGCCGGGTTCGCCGGGTTCATCCTGCTCTTCGGCGGTCCCCAGACCGCGGTCTCCGCCTGGACGCCCCTCATGACGGCGACCCTCGCGGCCACCGCGACCGCGGGCATCGTCGTCCAGACCGTCGTGCTGGCCTTCTTCTGGCGCCGTGCGGGGCTGACCCTCCGCCCCGACTTCCAGTGGCGCGGCGTCGGCCTGCGCCACATCGGGCGCCTGGCCGGATGGACGTTCCTCATGGTCGTCGCGGGTCAGCTGGCCGGGATCGTGCAGACGAACGTGCTGTCCGGCGCCTCCGGTGAGGACCCCGCGATCTTCGCGTCGCAGAACGCATGGCTGCTCTTCATGCTCCCGTACTCGATCATCGTGCTCTCGATCGGGACGCCCTACTTCACGCAGCTCAGCGAGCACGCGGCCGCGGGACGCCACGAGGAGGTGCGGGCCGACATCGTCCGCAGCATCCGCACCCTGGGCCTGTTCATCGTCGTGGCCGCCGTGGCCCTGGCCGTCGCTGCCGTCCCCGCGAGCAGGATCTTCACGAACGGACCGGAGCAGGCCGCCGCGGTCGCCCCGGTGCTGCTCTGCTACCTCCTCTGCCTGGTCCCGCTCGCCGTGCTCTTCGTCGTTCAGCGGACGTTCTACGCCTACAACGACACCCGTACCCCGTTCTTCTTCACGCTCATCCAGTGCGCGCTCGTCACGGGCGGGGCGCTGGCGGCCGGTGCGGTCCTGGGCCCTGCCTACCTCGCGGCCGGCGTCGCCCTCACCCAGTCGCTGGCGAGCATCGTGCAGGTCGTGATCGCGGCGGTCCTGCTGCACCGTCGCCTCGGCGGCATCGGGACGGCCCAGTGGCTGCCCGCCCTGCTGCGGTTCTCCCTCGCCTCCCTCCCCGCGGCCGGGGCCGGCTTCCTCGCGTACGTGCTGACCGGCGGCTACTTCGGGTGGACGTCGACGAACGCCCTCACGGGCGCACTCGGTGCCGCGCTCGTCGGGGGTGTCGTGCTCGTGGTCTATCTCGGCATCCTGGCCCTCTTCCGCGCACCCGAGCTGGCTCCCGCTCTCGCGCTCGGACGGCGCTTCCTGCCCCGGCGCTAGCCCCCTCTCGCGGAATACCGCGGCACTAGCATGGGTTTCATCCGACGGAATCAACGAAGGGAACGCGCTACCGTGCGTCACGTCATCATCATCGGATCCGGCCCCGCCGGCTACACCGCCGCGATCTACGCCGCCCGAGCCAACCTCGAGCCCCTCGTCGTCGCGAGTTCCGTCGAAGCCGGCGGCGACCTCATGAACACGACCGAGGTCGAGAACTTCCCCGGTTTCCCCGACGGCATCCAGGGTCCCGACCTCATGGCGAAGATGCAGGCGCAGGCCGAGCGATTCGGTGCCGAGGTCCTGTACGACGACGTCGTCTCGCTCGAGCTGGACGGTCCCGTCAAGAAGGTCACCCTTGGCAGCGGCAAGGTGCACGAGGCGGCGACCGTGATCTACGCGACCGGCTCGGCGTACCGCAAGCTCGGCCTGGAGGGCGAGGAGCGCCTGTCCGGCCGGGGTGTGTCCTGGTGCGCGACGTGCGACGGCTTCTTCTTCCGTGAGCGCACGATCGCC
>VGAV01000620.1 GCA_016870695.1 Actinomycetota bacterium
ATTGGACGTCGACTGGCGATCAAGCTGCTGAACGCGGCGAAGTTCGTGCTGTCGTTCCCGGTGCCCGAGGGCGCCGAGGTGACCCACGCCCTGGACGCGTCGATGCTGGCGACCCTCGACCGCGTCGTCGCCGATGCGACGGCTGCGCTCGAGGCCTACGACCACGCCCGGGCGCTGGAGATCACCGAGTCGTTCTTCTGGACGTTCTGCGACGACTACCTCGAGCTGGTCAAGGAGCGCGCCTACGACCGATCCGATGTGGGACAGGCGTCGGCCGCGCTGGCGCTGCGGACCGCGCTGTCGACGCTCGTGCGCCTGTTCGCGCCGGTGCTCTCGTTCGCGGCCGAGGAGACCTGGTCGTGGTTCGAGGCCGGCTCCGTGCACGCGGCCGCCTGGCCCGAGCCCCTCGGCATCGAGGGCGACCCCGCCGTGCTCACGGCCGTCAGCGAGGCGCTCATCGGCATCCGTCGCGCGAAGACCGAGGCGAAGGCCTCGCAGAAGACGCCCGTCACGTCGTTGACGATCGCCGGTTCCCGCGTCGAGGCGCTCCGCCTCGCCGAGGGCGACCTGCGTGCCGTGGGTCGTATCGAGACCCTGACGTTCGTCGACGCCGACACCGCCGCCGTCACCGACATCGTGTTCGCACCCCAGGAGGACTGATGCAGCTCGGAACCCGCTGGACCGCCCGTGAGCAGCCGCCGAAGGCCGTTCCCGAGGCGCTGCACGCGCAGATCGCCGCCGTCGAGAACGCGCTCACGCCCGACGGGCTGAGCGCCCCGGCTCCCCGCTGGACGCTCACCTGGCTCGAGGGGCGCCCCGTCGCCGAGCTCGACACCGGTGTGATCGTCACGCAGGACCCCTCGGGCGAGGTCGTCGTGCGTTACGACGACGACGACGAGTTCGCCTGAGCCGCCTCTCGAGCCGGCCGTCCCCCGATGTCACGGGCGGGCGGCCGGCTCGTCGTGCGCGCGTCGGCGGCGGTGACAGGCACATCGGGCGCGGTCCGCGGGACGGGTCGCGCATAGGCTGAGGTGATGACGGAAGCCTCGACCTCCCCCCTCCTCGCTCCGACGCCCCTCCCCTACGGTCTGCCGCCGTACGGCAGCATCCGGCCCGCGCACTACCTGCCCGCCTTCCACGAGGCGTTCGCACAGCAGCGCGCCGAGATCGACGCGATCACCGCGCAGACGGAGCCCGCCACGTTCGAGAACACGGTGGTCGCCCTGGAGCGCAGCGGCGAGCTGCTCGATCGCGTCGCACGGACGTTCTACACCGTGACCGGCGCCGACGGCACGCCCGAGATCCAGGCGATCGAGGAGGAGCTCGCGCCGCTCATGGCCGCGCACCACGACGCCATCCAGCTCGACGCGGCGCTGTTCGCGCGGATCTCCGCGGTGCACGCGACGCTGGCGCAGACGGACCTGGATGCCGAGAGCCGCTACCTCGTGGAGCGTCACCACCGCGAGATGTCGCTCGCCGGCGCCGGCCTCGACGAGGCGCAGAAGGAGCAGCTCACCGCGCTGAACCAGCGCCTCTCGGTCCTGACCACGACGTTCGAGAAGAACCTCCTGGCCGACACCAACGATCTCGCGGTGGTCTTCGACGACGCGTCCGCGCTCGACGGGCTCGGGGAGGGCGAGCTGTCCGCCGCCGCCCAGGCCGCCACGGACCGCGGGCTC
>VGAV01000621.1 GCA_016870695.1 Actinomycetota bacterium
AGGCGCGCGTGCGGAATCCGAACTGGTGTTCGTCGGTCATCGGGTCTCTCTCGGGGGGTGTCAGGCGTCGGCGAGGACGTCCGCGATGCGGGCGACGGCGTCGGGGTTCTGCAGGGAGGTCGTGTCGCCGAGGGGGGCGGGGGTCCGGCCCTCCCGGCGGTCGCGCTCGGCCTCCCAGAGCTGGGCGAGGAGGCGTCGGAGGATCTTACCCGAGCGGGTCTTCGGCAGATCGGGGACCACGACGACGTGCCGCGGCTTGGCCACCGGACCGATCGCGCGGGCGACCTCGGCCCGGAGCGCCGCCTCGTCGGGCCGCCCCTCGCCGGCGGGCACGACGAACGCGACGACGGCCTGCCCGGTCACGGCGTCCCCCACCCCGGCGACCCCCGCCTCGGCGACGGTGTCGTGCGCCACGAGGGCCGACTCGATCTCGATCGTGGAGAGCCGGTGGCCGGACACGTTCACGACGTCGTCGAGGCGACCGAGGATCCAGATGTAGCCGTCCTGGTCGCGCGTCGCCCCGTCTCCGGCGACGTAGTAGCCCCCGTGCGGTCCGTGCCCGGCGAACGCGGACCAGTAGGCGTCGCGGTAGCGGCGCGGGTCGCCCCACACCGTGCGCGCCATCCCCGGCCACGGCCGGCGGACGACGAGCGTCCCCGAGCGCCCGGGCTCGACCTCGGCGCCCGCGTCGTCCACGACGGTCGCGTCGATGCCCGGCAGGGGCACGGTCGCCGAGCCGGGCTTGAGCGTCGTCGACCCCGGGAGCGGGGCGATCATCGCCGCACCCGTCTCGGACTGCCACCACGTGTCGACCACGGGGACCTCGTCGCGGCCGAAGTTGCGGCGGAACCACACCCAGGCGGCGGGGTTGATGGCCTCGCCGACGGTGCCGAGCAGACGGATCGTGGACAGGTCGTGCCCCGCGGGCACGTCATCGCCGAACCACGACATGAACGTGCGGATCAGCGTCGGCGCCGTGTAGTAGACGGTCACGCCGTAGCGCTCGATGATCTCGAGGTGCCGCTCGCGGTGCGGCGCGTCCGGCGTGCCCTCGTAGATCACCTGCGTGAGCCCGTTCGAGAGCGGGCCGTAGATCTCGTACGTGTGCGCGGTGACCCAGGCGAGGTCGGCCGTGCACCAGTGCACGTCGTCGGGCTTGGCGTCGAAGTGCGCCCAGTGCGCCCAGCTCGCGTGCGTCAGGTAGCCGCCGGCCGTGTGCACGAGCCCCTTCGGCTTCCCCGTCGTGCCCGAGGTGTAGATGATGAACAGCGGGTGCTCGGCGTCGAAGGCCTCGGCCTCGTGCGTGTCCGCGGCGACGTCGACCGTCTCGTGCCACCACACGTCGCGTCCGGGCGTCCACGGCACGTCGCTGCCGGTACGCCGGACGACGAGCACGTGCTCGAGGGCGGGGAGACCGGATGCCGCGACGTCGGCGATCGACTTCACCTCGACGGCCGCCCCCCGACGGTTCTGCCCGTCCGTGGTGACGAGGAGCTTGGCGCCGGTGTCCTCGAGGCGGAAGCGGAGGGCCTCGGCGGAGAAGCCGCCGAACACGAGCGAGTGCACGGCGCCGATGCGGGCGCACGCGAGCGTGACGACGACGGTCTCGACGAGCACGGGCAGGTAGACGACGACCCGGTCCCCCGGGCCGATGCCCAGCGCGGTCAGGGCGTTGGCG
>VGAV01000622.1 GCA_016870695.1 Actinomycetota bacterium
CGGACGGCCGGCGACGGCGTCGTCGCGAAGCATGCGACGTACGTGGAGCTGCCGACGCGCGGCGATCGCGAGCGCTCCCGCGCGGTGTGAGGCGGGTCGCGCGGGCGGGCGGGGCTAATACCAGCCGGTGGACTCGGAGTGCGACCAGGCGCTGCAGGGGCTGCCGTAGCGGGCCTTGATGTACGACAGGCCCCAGGAGATCTGGGTGGCGCCATTGGTCCGCCAGTCCGGACCGGCCGACGCCATCTTCTCGCCGGGGAGGGCCTGCGGGATGCCGTAGGCACCGCTCCAGGGGTTCAGGGCCTCGACGCGCCACCCCGACTCGCGATTCCACAGCGACACCAGGCACGAGAACTGGTCGTCGCCCCACCCGTAGGCGGGGAGCTGCCCGCGCGCGTGCGCCTGCGCCTGGGCGGGGGTCATCACGGGACCCGCGGGGGCGGAGGTCGGCGGCGGTGACGTTCCCGTCGACGGGGGAGGAGAGGTGGATGCCGGCGGGGCGACCGGCGCAGGTGCCCCTGAGCCGCCGGTCCCGGTCCCGCCGCTCGACGAGCCCGTCCCGCCGGACGAGCCGGAGGACCCCGCCGAGCCCGTTCCCCCGGACCCGCCGGAGGACCCCGCCCCGCCGGAGGACCCCGACCCGACGGAGGGCCCTGCACCACCGGACGACCCCGCCCCGCTCGACCCGCCGGGCGCGGGGAGCGTCGGACCGCCCGTCGCGCCGCCGGGCTGAGCCGCCTGTGCGGCGGTCTGCTGCGCGAGGCGGGCGGCCCGCTCCTCGGCCGCGGTGGTCTCGCGGAGGGCGGCGAGCCGCTCGAACAGCGCATCGAGCTCCGCCTGCGTCGTGGCGACCGTGGTCGCCTCGTCATCCGCCGCCGCGCGGGCGGTACCGGCGGCGGTCTCGGCCGCGGACGCGCGGGCGGCGGCCTCGGCACGAGCCGCCTCCGCCTGGGTGCGGAGCGAGGCCGCGAGGTCGGCGGTGGTCCGGGCATCGCCCGCCTGTCGTGCCGACACGGCGGTGAGCCGATCCAGCAGGCTGAGGCGCGACAGCAGCGAGTCGGGGTCGGCGCTGGTGAGCAGCTGCGCGATGAGCGGTCCCGAGGTCGTGCTCCGATAGAGCACCGCGGCCCCGGCGCCCACGCGGGCGCTCGCCACGACGAGATCGGCGTCCGCGGCGGCGCTCTGCTCGGTCAGGGTCTGGGCGCGAGCCGCGGTCCGTTCGGCCAGGATCCTGGCGCTCTCGGCCGAGGCCGAGGCATCCAATGCCCTCCTCGACGCGGCGGCCGCCGTCGCCTCGGTCTGGTCGAGGGCCCGCTGGACCTCGGCGACCGCGGGATCGGCGTCGTACGCCGGGACGGCGGCGGGGGCCGGAACGACAGCGGCGGGGGCCGCGACGACCGTGCCCGGGGCCGAGGACCAGGCCGGCGCCGGGACCGCCGCCACGCACAGCACCGCACACGCGAGAAGCGTGTGACTCGTGCGGCGGATGAGGCCCATGAGGTCACGGTAGAGCAGTCGTCGCGCCGGAACCACCCGGAGTTCACGGACGCTGATAGGCTCGGACGGGTTGCCGCCATGGCATCCGCTCAATTCCATATGAGCTCACGGAGCAGGCCGGCAGACGCTGGTCCCCTGTGGTGGACTCCCCGTCGTCTCGCCGGGTGGT
>VGAV01000623.1 GCA_016870695.1 Actinomycetota bacterium
GTGGTTCACGGCGTAGAGCGGCTTGTCGAGTGCCACGGCGAGGCCCTTCGCGGCGCCCACTCCCACCATGAGCGCCCCGGCGAGGCCGGGACCGCTGGTCACGGCGACGGCGTCGATGTCCGCGAGGGTCACCCCCGCCTCGGCGAGGGCGGCGTCGATGGACGGCTGCAGCGCCTCGAGGTGGGCGCGCGCCGCGACCTCGGGGACGACGCCGCCGTAGCGGGCGTGCTCGTCCATGCTGGAGGCGATCGTGTTGCTGAGCAGCTGCCGGCCGCGGACGATCCCGATGCCGGTCTCGTCGCAGCTGGTCTCGATGCCGAGCACGAGGGGCGCGTCCATCAGCACCATCCCTTTCCGGTGGTGGTCGGTGTCGCGGAATCGGACGGATGCGCCGTGGTCGGTGTCGCGGAATCGGACGAACGCGTCGGAGTCGGTGTCGCGGAATCGGACGAACGCGCCGGAGTCGGACCGGCCGGCCCTTCTGCTCCGATTCCGCGGCCCGCATCCGATTCCGCGAGCGAGCTCCCCGCGAGCGATCCCGCGGCCTCCGCCCGCCTCGCGGCCCAGCCCCGCAGGTCGAGCTGCATGACGAGGGCGTCGACGTCGTCCGGCTGGTAGTAGCGCGGACGCCGGCCGACCTCGGCGAAGCCCTCCGACAGGTACAGCCCCTGCGCGACCGGGTTGTCCGCCCGCACCTCGAGGAAGACGTCGTGGACGCCCCGGCGCACGGCCTCGTCGAGCAGGACGGTGAGGAGCGCGCGCCCGCGCCCCCGTCCCCGCGCGGCCGCGGAGATCGTGATGGTCTGGACGTCGGCATCCCGAGCCCCGCGCACCGCGCGGAGTCCTGCGTAGCCGACGAGGCGTCCGGCTTCCTCGACCACGACGTACCACCCGTGCGGCGAGACGAGCTCCTCGCGCAGCATCGCGGGGCTCCAGGCGTCGGTCGGGAACGACGCGTGCTCCAGCGCCATGATCCCGTCGAGGTCGGCGAGGGTCGCGGGGCGGGTCGTCATCAGCTCACCCGCTTCGGCGCGTGCGCGGCGACGACGTCGGGGCTGCGCAGGTAGAGCGGCTCCGGTCCCGCGAGCGTGCGCCCGGCGTCGAGGGCGCGGGCCGCGGCGAGGGCGATCATCGCGGCGGACACCGCGGCGGCATCCCGGCGGGCGGCCCGGAGCTCGGCGAGGCGGTCGTCGAGGGCGTCGCGCGGGGCGAGAGCGGCATCCGTCACCCGCACGGGCAGGCCGTCGTCGTCGATGCCGTCGTAGACCGTGAAGGCGAACTCCTTGCGGCGCGCGTCGGTGACCACGGCGAAGCGGCCCGGATCGGTGTCGGTGAGCGCCCCGTGCAGCAGGATCTCGAGCGCGACGCCGTCGTGGCTCGGGACGGGGACGGACGGGATGCCGCGCCCGAGGGCGAAGGCGCGCGCAGTGGCGATGCCGACGCGCAGTCCGGTGAACGGGCCGGGGCCCATGCCGACGGCCACGTGCGTCGGCGCCGGCCCGGCGCTGCCGGCACGGCGGAGCAGGTCACCGATCACCTCGGCGTGGCCGAGGGGGTTCAGGCTCTGCTCGTCGGCGAGCACCTCGCCGTCGGGCGTGATGGCCGCGACCGCGGTGCCGAGCGAGGTGTCGATGCCGAGGATCACTCGTCCAGGG
>VGAV01000624.1 GCA_016870695.1 Actinomycetota bacterium
TCGCCGTCGTGCTGTTCGTGCTCCTCCTTCCGCTGGTCATCTACAACGCGGTGCAGCTGCGCAAGCAACAGGAGGTCCGCTGATGTCCGCCGTCGCCCCCATCGACCTGCCCGTCGACGACGCCACCAAGACGCAGCTCACCCGCGGGGAGCGCAAGGCCGAGCAGAGCGTGGCCTCCGGCGCCAAGAAGCGTCTGAGCTCGCGCGGCGCGACCATCGCCGCCCTCGTCATCGCGGTGCTGTGGACGCTGCCGACGTTCGGCCTGTTCCTGTCGTCATTCCGCCCGCAGCAGCTCATCCAGAGCACCGGCTGGTGGACCGTCTTCCAGAACTGGGGCTTCACGCTCGAGAACTACGGCACCGCCCTGCAGGCCGGCAACAGCCAGCTGAACATGGCGGGCGCGTTCGTGAACTCGATCGCGATCACCGTCCCGGCCACGATCATCCCGATCTCGATCGCGCTGCTCGCGTCCTACGCCTTCGCCTGGATGGAGTTCCGCGGACGGAACATCCTGTTCATCCTCGTGTTCGCCCTCCAGATCGTCCCGATCCAGATGGCTCTGATCCCGCTGCTCCAGCTGTTCTCGGGCGGCACGATCTTCGGGATCCCCGTCATCCAGGGCATCGGTCAGGCCGGCTACGCCCAGGTGTGGGTCGCGCACACGATCTTCGCGCTGCCGCTGGTGATCTTCCTGCTGCACAACTTCATGTCCGAGATCCCGCGGGACGTCATCGAGGCGGCGCGCGTGGACGGCGCCGGGCACGGGCAGATCTTCTTCCGCGTCATCCTGCCGCTGACAATGCCCGCCGTGGCATCCGTCGCCATCTTCCAGTTCCTGTGGGTCTGGAACGACCTGCTCGTGGCGCTGATCTTCGCCGACGGCAACGTCGCCCCGATCACCAAGCTGCTGGCGGAGATGACCGGCAGCCGCGGTCAGGACTGGTACCTGCTGACGGCGGGCGCGTTCATCGCGATCGTCATCCCGCTCACGGTGTTCATCGCGCTGCAGCGCTTCTTCGTCCGCGGCCTCCTGGCGGGGTCGACGAAGGGCTGACGCGCTCACGACGAAGGGGGCGGCATCCGTGGGGGGATGCCGCCCCCTTCTCGTGCGTGGGGGAGAGGCGGGTCAGCCGCCGCAGGACAGACGCGTGCGGATGTCCTGCATCGCGTCGAGCTCGGCCGACTGGCCGGTGACGATGGTCTGCGCGACCTCGGCGACCCGCGGCTCGTCGCCCAGCTCGATGACCGCCTGGGCCATCGGGATCGCGCCCTGGTGGTGGCGGATCATGAGGTCGAGGAAGAGGCAGTCGGCGGGGCGGCCCTCCGCCTCCTGGAGCTGCGCGATCTCGGCATCCGTCGCCATGCCCATCTCCGCCATGAGCTCGTCCTGCGACAGCGCGGCGGTGTCGCCGTGGCTGTGCTCGTCCGAGGCCTCCATCCACGTCATGAGCGGCTGCGGCGAGGTCTGGGGGAGGCCCCATTCGACGAGCCAGCCGAACATCTCGCCGCGCTGGCCGGACTGCGCCGTCGCGATGTCGTAGGAGAGGGCGCGGAGCTCGTCGTCCGAGGTCTTGCGGTAGATCTCCATGGCCATCAGCACGGCCTGCGTGTGGTGCACCTGCATGTCACGGGCGAAGCCCGCGTCCGCCGACGT
>VGAV01000625.1 GCA_016870695.1 Actinomycetota bacterium
ACGCCAACCCGGTGCCGACCGGGGTCTTCGCGGCCTCGAGCGACTGGGGCGCCAACGCCGACGAGGTCGCGCCGCTCGGCTCCCGCGTCGAGCGTGGCGCCCGGGAGCTCGCGGACGCCATCGCCGCTCGCGAGCCCGTGCGGGACGCAGACCCGTTCGACCCGTCGTCGTACCTCGGCGAGGGCCGCTCGTTCGGTCACCTCCTGGGTGGTCTGTCGGGCGAATGACCCGTCCCCTCGACGCCCCGCCGGTTCTCCGGCGGGGCGTCGTCGTGTTCGCGGGGGAGGGGATGCAGGGAGGGGAGGAGGGGTGGTCCCTGTGGCATCCTCCGGTGCCGTCATCTCCTCCCGTCGGCGCCGGCGGGGCGGACAGCGGGGGGAGGGGATGCAGGGAGGGGAGGACGGGTGGGGCCGGTGGCATCCTCCGGTCCCGTCATCTCCTCCCGTCGGTGCGCCCGCCTCAGAGCACGATGTCGGATCGGGATGCCAGCTCCCGCACCTCCGCCGGACGCAGGCCCGGGCGGGTGAGGACATCGGCGGTCGGGAGAGGGCCGAGGTCGATCCCGGTCTCGTCCGCGATCTCGCCGATGGGCACCTGGAACGTGCGGAACGCCCCTAGCGGGGGCACCGTGAGGCCCTGCCGGGTGTCGACGAGGTCGCTCTGGTCCAGCACGAAGCCGGCGGCGGCGAGCGCGTCGCCCTGCCGCCACGCGGCGATCTTCCAGAAGCGGAGGGGGACCCGGATGCCGCGGTACGGCGGGTCGTCCTCGCCCAGCACCGGCGCGGTGAAGACCGAGATGCGCTCATCCGTCGTCTCGGCGTACTCCAGCACGTGGTCCTCGAGGCCGAGCCACAGCTCCTTGGACTGGTTGAACCCCGCGACCTGCGGGGCCGCGTTGGTGTAGAAGAACGTCGCCTCGGTGGCATCCCGAGCCTCCTCCGTCGACCCCCAGCCGGGATCGCGCCGACGGACGAGATGCCCGCGGTCGAGGTCGTTGCGGCTGTAGACGTCGGGCCCGGCCTGCGCGTCCGCGTCGACCCGGGGGTCGAGCCGCCACTCGCCGCTGCGGGGGAGGTCGCGCAGGGTCGCGCCGTCGATGACGACCGCCGTCACCGCGGCGAAGCGCCGCTGCTCGTCGAGGAGCACCGAGAACCGCGGGTAGTCCAGCCGCGTCGCGGGGACGGAGGGCGCGGGGAGGGGGAGGGGGATGCCGAGGAAGTCCGAATCGTAGCCGTCGCTCATCCGTCCATCGTGGCCTTCGCCCCCGACATCGGGACAGACTTGCGCAATGGAACAGCACGTGAAGACACGCGCCGACGCACCCGCGGGCTTCTTCGCCGCCGAGGCGGCGGGACTGACCTGGCTGGCCGCGGCGGGCGGGGTGCGCATCGCCCGCGTCGGCGAGGTGACCGCGGACCGCATCGCACTGGAACGCATCGCCGAGACCCGTCCGACCTCCGACGCCGCGACGGCCTTCGGCGCGGCGCTCGCCGCGACCCACGAGGCCGGTGCCGCGGCGTTCGGCTCACCGCCGCCCGGGTGGGAGGGCGACATCTTCATCGGCCGCCGCAGCCAGCCCGCACGGCCCACCCGGACCTGGGGCGCGTTCTACGCGGCGCAGCGGGTCGAGCCGTTCCTGGCCACCGCCGTCG
>VGAV01000626.1 GCA_016870695.1 Actinomycetota bacterium
CGCCGAACAGCGTCTCGGCGATCATGTCGGCGGTGTTCTCCACGGCATCCGGTTCCCGCTCGTAGTCCGCGAGAGCCTGGATGCACGCGAGGATGCCCTCCTCGTCGCCGCGGCGAGCGCGGCGCACCACGGCGCCGTCGGCCAGCGTCGCGAGCACGGAGACGTCGGCAGTCAGACTGTCGGCACCGGCGGAAGCCTCACCGTCCACAGCCTCCGCACCGGCGGGGACGTCACCGTCGTGAGCATCCGCAGCGGCCGACGCGTCAGGGGCGGGCGAGGCGGCGGGGGTCGGGTCCGTCATACGCCCAGGCTAGCCGCGGCGCGGCGCGTACATCGGGCTCCGGACCGGCGAGTAACAGTCCTCAGCGCGGGGCGGCGGGCGCAAGAGCCGGGGTCAGCGCCTCGCGGCCGTCGAACACGAAGCAATCGCCGTCCCAGTGCGCGTCGCCCTGCTCGGCGAACCAGCCGAGGACGCCGCCGTCGAGCTGGTAGGCGTCCACGCCCTCCGCCCGCAGCTGCAACGCCGCCTTCTCGCAGCGGATGCCGCCCGTGCAGAAGCTCACAACCGTCTTCCCGACGAGGGCGTCGCGGTGCGCGCTCACCGCCGCGGGGAACTGCGTGAACCGCTCGATCCCCCATTCCAGGGCACCGGCGAACGTGCCGTACGCGACCTCGAAGGCGTTGCGGGTGTCCACGAGCACGACCTCGCGTCCCTCGTCGTCCGACCCGGTGTCCAGCCACCGGCGCAACGTCTCCGGCGACACGGCGGGAGCGCGGCCGTCCTGGGGGCGCACCTCCGGACGGTCCATGCGGATGATCTCGCGCTTCACCTTCACGAGCAGACGGGCGAACGGCACGCCGTCCGACCAGCTCTCCTTCGTCTGCAGCGCCGCGAACCGATCGTCCGCGCGCAACGCGTCCACGAAGCCCCGCACCGACGCCGGGGCGCCCGCGAGGAACAGGTTGACGCCTTCGGGGGCGAGGAGGATCGTGCCGCGCAGGCCGGCGTCCTCCGCGCGCTCCCGCAGCGGGTCCCGGAGCGCGTCCGGGTCCGCGATCGCCGTGAAGAGGTAGGCCGCGACGTTCAGGACTCCCCCCGGCGCCTCCACCCGCGGAGACGCGTCGGCCGGGACAGCGGAGCTCGGGGAGGCGGGCGTCGGAGCGCGAAGGGGCTGGGGGGACACGGCATCCAGAGTATGCAATCCGCCCGCGCGCCCGGACCGCCGCGTGTCCGGTGGTGCGCTCTTCCCGTCGCATTTCCGCGGGCGCACCGTCAAGGCGCCCCGGTACCCGATCCTCCATCGCCTAGCGTGACAGGACCGCTCACCTGGAGGACCCGTGCTCGAAGGCCCCACCGTCTCGGTCGTCATCCCCGTCCGTGACGACGCCGAGCACCTCCGCCGGTGCCTCGACGCCCTGACCACGCAGACCCGTCGCGCCGACGAGATCGTCGTCGTCGACAACGGATCCCGCGACGACAGCGCGGACGTCGCCCGTGCCGCCGGGGCACGCGTCGTCCTCTGCGCGGAGCCCGGCATCCCCGCCGCCGCCGCGACCGGCTACGACGCCGCCCGCAGCGACCTCATCCTCCGGCTCGACGCCGACAGCATCCCCGAGCCCACCTGGATCGCGAGCACGGTCACCGC
>VGAV01000627.1 GCA_016870695.1 Actinomycetota bacterium
TCGCGGTGAAACCGCGGCCGATCGGCAGCGTGGCGTCGGCGATGACGCCGAGGTCGTGCAGACGCATCTCCTCGATCACGACGCGCCTCCGACGGAGCCGCGCCAACCGGTGACGGGAAGGCGGAACTTGCGGACGAGACGGTCCGTGAACGCGGCGGGGTGCAGACGCGCGAGGCGGACCGGTCGCGACGACCTCCGCACCATGACGCGGGCACCCGGGGGCAGCTCGTGCGAGCGACGCCCGTCGCACCACAGGATGCCGCTCCCGCTCGTGCGCTCGAGCACCTCGATCGCGACGACGGCGTCGGGGCTCACGACGAGCGGGCGGGCGAACAGCGCGTGGGCCGACAACGGCACGACGGCGATGGCCTCGACCGTCGGCCACACCACGGGACCACCGGCGGAGAAGTTGTAGGCGGTCGAGCCGGTCGGGCTCGCGATGACGACGCCGTCGCAGCCGAACGACGACAGCGGTCGGCCGTCGACCTCCATGACGACCTCGAGCATCCGCTCGCGGCTCGCCTTCTCGACGGTCGCCTCGTTGAGGGCCCACGTCTCGAAGATGATCTCGTCCTCGGCATCCAGGACGCGGACGGCCAGCGCGAGGCGCTCCTCCACCTGGTAGTCCCGCGCGATCACGCGGCGGACGGCGTCGTCCATGTCGTCGCGTTCGATCTCGGCGAGGAAGCCGACGTGCCCCATATTGATGCCGAGGATGGGGGCCGTTCCCCCGCGGACCATCTCCGCGGCGCGCAGGATCGTCCCGTCGCCGCCGAGGACGATGGCGAGCTCGATGTCGTCGAGGTCCACGTCGAGGCCCAGCGTGCGCACACCGTCGAGTGGCAGCCGCTCCGCCAGCTCCGGGCGGTCGTCGGCCGCGACGACCGGGGTCGCGCCGGCGCCGCGGACGGCGGAGATGATGCGCTGCGCCGCCTGGACGGTGTCGTCGCGGCGCGCATAGACGACGAGGAGGATGTTGCGGTCGCTGGGGGTCATCGGCTTCCGGTCAGTCGGGTCACGGTGCTCACCCATTCTGACGGATCGCTGCCGCGACCGGCCGAGAACCACGCGACGTACTCCTGGTTGCCGTGCGTGCCGGCGATCGGCGAGGCGATCAGCCCGGCCGTGCGCAGGCCCGCGTCCCACGCCGCCCACAGCACGCCGGCCACCGCGTCGGCGCGCAGGGCCGGGTCGGTCACGAGGCCGCCCTTGACCGCCGTGCGGCCGACCTCGAACTGCGGCTTCACGAGCAGCATCACGTCGGCCTCCGGCGCGGCGGTGGCCGCGACGGCGGGCAGCACGTGCGCGAGGGAGATGAAGGACAGGTCCCCCGTCACCACGGTCGGTCGCTCGTCGACACCGGTCGCGGCGGCGAGGGTCTCGGGCGTCATGAACCGCACGTTATACCCCTCGACCGACACGACACCCGGGTCGGATGCCACGGTTGGGGACAACTGCCCGTGTCCCACATCCACCGCGAGCACGTTGCGGGCACCGCGTTCGCGCAGCACCTGCGTGAATCCTCCCGTCGACGCCCCGAGGTCGAGGGCGACGCGTCCGGTCACGTCGACGGGGAACGCGTCGAGCGCGGCGAGCAGCTTGTGCGCGCCGCGGCTGACGTAGTGGTCGGCGCCCGCGACGAC
>VGAV01000628.1 GCA_016870695.1 Actinomycetota bacterium
TCTTTCCGACGCCGCCCCGGCGCGACGGCGTCGGGGCGGCGGACCCGGCTCAGCGCGCGGAGATCGTCCAGCCGGCCTCGTGCGACGCACCCGGCGCCAGGACGATCAGGCCCGCGTCGTAGTCGTAGCGGTCGGCGTTGAGGGCGTCGGGTGCGCACGTCATGGGCTCGACGGCCAGACCCGCGCGGTGGCCGGGCGTCCCCGGACCGGCGGGCAGGTCGGCGGTGTGGATCTGCACCCAGGGGCACTCGCCGTCCCACGAGATCTGCACACCCGTCCCCGCCGGAGAGGTCACGACGACGGTCGCCCGGCCGTCGGCATCCCGAACCAGGTCCGTATAGGCGTGATCGATCTCCACCGCGCCGAGCACGCGCGGCTCGCGGAAGTCGAAGCGGTCGGCGTCGGAGGCGACGGATGCCAGCCCGGTGGGCACCAGGCGCTCCGGTGTCACCTCGAGCACGGTGTCGGCCGGGAGCGCGAGCGTCCACTCGTCGAGGGCCCCGTCGCCGGCCACGAGGTAGGGGTGCGGGCCGGTGCCCCACGGGGCGGGGGCCGCGGAGAGGTTGGTCGCGCGCACGGTCTGCGTCAGACCGTCGGCGCCCAGGCGGAAGGTCGTCCGCACCTCGATCCACCAGGGGTAGCCGGCCTGCGCGGGGACGGTGGCCGTCAGCGTGGCCTCGTCGTCGGCGGCATCCACGATGTCCCAGTCCGTCCACGAGAGCAGTCCGTGGAGGGCGTGGCCGCGGTCCGGCTCGGTCAGCGCGAGCTGCAGCTCCTCCCCGCCGAAGCGGTGCGTGCCGTCGACGACGCGATTCGGCCAGGGCGCGAGGGTCGTCCCCCGGTAGTTCGGCCGGAGCTCGTCGGTCGCGAACGGCACGACGAGATCGCGGCCCTCGTGCTGCAGCGAGCGCAGCGAGGCGCCGACGCTCGCGATCGCGGCTTCGTAGCCGTGGGCGCGGAGGACGACAGGGGATCCGGACAGAGCGACATCGGTCATCCCGCCATTATCTCGGGCGCAGACGACCGCACCCGACCACGGCTCACCGGGACGCCGCATCCGACGACGGCGCACCGGAACGGCGCACTCGACCACGCCCCGCCTATACAGGCGAATGCCCCGACCGGGCGAGCGGTCGGGGCATTCGGAGTCGTGCGGCTTACTTGAACGCGTCCTTGACGTTCTCGCCGGCCTTCTTGACGTGGGCCTCGGACTGGTCGCCCTTGCCCTCCGCCTCGAGGCGCTCGTTGTCGGTGCCCTTGCCGAAGGCCTCCTTGGCCTTGCCGGCCACGTCCTGAGCAGCGTTCTTGATCTTGTCGTCGAGTCCCATGTCGGCTCCTCCCGTTACGGTCCGGGTATCTCCCGAGGTCTTCACCGTAGGTCGGGCGTCGCCTCCCGGAGGGGGGCTTGAATTTCGGGATGCCGTGGGGAAGGGCGATACGGTCGATCCGGGGGCGGGCGTGAGGTTCGGGGCGGATCGGACACTGCCCTCATGACGGTCCGCGCCCCCGGGCGGGCCGTGGAGGGGGACACGATGACCGGCACGGTGCACCGATGAGCCGCGACACGGCCGAGCTCGCCGCGTTCGACGACGTCTGGAACGCGACTCCGTCCCGGGAGCACCGGCGCGGAGTCGCGATCC
>VGAV01000629.1 GCA_016870695.1 Actinomycetota bacterium
GGGTCCGCCGGACGCCCTTCGACTCGGCCGCGGCGGTGCGCCGTCGACGTGTGCGCCGACGCTGGACCGCCGGCGGGAGGTACGCGCTGTCGGTGCTGCTCGTGCTCACGGCCGCCGGCGGGTGGTGGCTGAACGACTGGCTGCAGGACGGCGCTCCGGTGGTCGACGCGTTCTACGACCCGCCGGCCGAGGTGCCGGGCGGGCACGGACGTCTCATCCGGTCGGACTCCTACAACGGCCGCGCCCCGCAGAACGGCGACGTCATCCGCATCCTGTACACGACCCGCGACGCGGTGAGCCGGCCGGCCGTCGCGAGTGCGCTCGTCATCGTCCCGAAGGACCCTCCGCCGGGCCCCCGTCCCGTCGTGATCTGGAACCACGGGACGACGGGCGTCGCGCAGGGCTGCGCACCGAGCCTGCGGGATGCCACGGCGACGCGGTGGGCGATCCCCGCCCTCGAGCAGGCGCTGAAGGCCGGGTGGGTCGTGGTGGCGTCCGACTTCTCGGGGCAGGGGGCGCCCGGGACGTATCCGTACCTCATCGGCAAGGGCGAGGCCAGGTCATCCCTGGATGCCGTGCTGGCGACGGCCGAACTGAGCACCGACCTGGTGCTCTCACCGGACACCGTCGTGTGGGGACACTCGCAGGGCGGTCACGCTGCGCTGTGGACGACGGCCATCTCGGAGGAGTACGCCCCGGGGATCGACGTCCTCGGCACCGCGGCGATCGCACCCGTCGCGGATCCGAAGGCGCTCGCGACCGAGCTGCTGTCGGGACCCCCCAACGCCCTTCTGTCCGTGCTGACGTCGTGGGTGCTCGTGCCGTACTCGGAGACATACGCCGACGTGCACCTCGACGACTACATCGCCGAGGGCTCGCGTTCGATCGTGCTGGAGATGACGCAGCGGTGCCCGACCGAGCCGGGCGTCGTCGTGTCGGTGCTGACGGCGCTGGGAGTGGGGGAGGACCGCCCGCTCTACACCGCCGACCTCACCGAGGGCGCGCTCGGCCGTCGCCTGGAGGAGAACGCGATGACCGCCGCCCTCGGGACCCCGATGCTCATCGCGTGGGGGTCCGAGGACGAGGTGATCCCGCCGCGTCTGCAGGAGGAGTACATCGCGACGCTGTGCGCCGAGGGGCAGCCCGTGCGCTGGGCCACTTACGCCGGCTACGACCACCTGCGACCGCTGCTGCCGAAGTCGCGGTTCCTGCCCGTGCTGTACGACTGGACGAAGGGGCTGTTCGCCCGCACCGACCAGGTCGTCGACGGGTGCGGCCTGCGCTGACCGGTCCCGCCGCGCCCTGCCCTGTCCTGACCCGCCCCGCCCCGCCCTGCCCTGGGGCGCCGCAGCGCCTAGGCAGAGCAGCCCGGGAGCGCTGACTTGCCGCAGATGTACGCGCGCCGGGGCGCGGCGCGTACATCTGCGGCAAGTCACGGCCCGCAACGACCGACGAGCGCGTCGCGAACGTCGGGCCGGCACGGCCCCGGGAGTGCCCGGACAGCGACCGATTCTGGGGCCATGCCGTGAAGATCGTGTTTCACCCCGCGTCGACGTTGGCGGACGCTGCGCGCACTCACTACCTTCGTGCTGTGACCGAGAACACCTCTGCCGCCCCCGCCCCGCGTCCG
>VGAV01000630.1 GCA_016870695.1 Actinomycetota bacterium
CTCGCCGAAGGTCTGGAAGAGGCGATCGCCGCATGAGCTCGCTCGACTACGTCGACGCGCTCATGCAGCGCCTCGCATCCCGGCCGTCCCTCACCGACGTCGTCTACGAGACCGAGACGACACCGACGAAGGTCGTCGGCCCGCACGTGATCGTCTTCCCCCGGCCCGTCGAGCACATCAGCACCCGGCACGGCGGCGGCTACCACGGCCACGTCTTCGTCGTCGCCGCCAACGCCGTCGGCCGCACGCTCGGCGAGGCGATCTACATGCACGACGAGCTCACGACCGCCCTGCTGTCCGCACCGCTCGAGGTGGAGGGACGCAACGTCGGCCGCTTCACCGTCGACGTCGACACGACCCGCGTCGATCGCTCGGCGGATCCGGCCGTCGTCTTCATCCCGTCCCTGTGGCGCTGCACTTCCGAGCCCGCCGGCGCGACGGTCCGGACGGGCTTCGGGACCGGCCCATTCGGACTCGCGCCCTACGGAACCTGAAGGAGAACGCCATGCCGATCATGCGTGACGCCCACACGGGCCGCATCCGCAACGTCGGGCAGCGGTACATCGACCGCTTCCCGGAGGACTTCAAGCCCCTCGAGCAGCCGAAGCGCTCCTCGAGCAGCCGCACCCGCAAGACCAAGGGGTCGAAGCGGGACGGCACCCAGGCCACGACGGCCGCAGCCACACCGAAGACGGCTCCCGCCGCCGCACCTGAAGGAGAGCACTGATGCCCATCACCCGCCACCCCGCGCCCGGCTCGCGCACGGTCGACGACAACCACATCGTCGTCGCGGTCCCCGTCGGCGCCTTCGCCAACCCGGACGCGCCGACGCTCGCGGAGATCGACGCGACCACGAACCACGACGTCACCTACTCGTTCGTCCCCGGCGGCTTCGAGCCGACGTCGACGCAGGAGACGATCCCCGACCCGCGCCACACGCTCGGCGCGTCCCTGCAGAAGCCGGGTCGCAAGACCCCGAGCTTCCAGAACCCGCTCGAGTGGGTCTTCGGCACCGAGGACGACGTCGCCGACCCGATCCTCGAGGAGGGCAGCGAGTGGCACTTCGTCGTCCGCGACAACGTGCCCTACACCGCCGCGTTCGCCGCCCAGCAGCTCGTCGAGATCCACACCGTGCGCATCGGCGAGCGGATCACGAACCGGCCGACCAACGGCATCTTCACGCGCCGCGCCACCGCGACGTACACGCGCCCGGTCGTGCGCGAGTACGCCCTGCCCTCGGCCTGATCAGGCCGGCACGACTGCCTGGCCGCCGCTGACCTCGCGGCGGCGGCCAGGCTCCTCCCATCCCGCGAGGTAGAGGCCACGAGGAGGCCCCCATGTCCAAGCTCACACAGCGGCTCGCCGCCGCCACCAGGAACCACGTCGACGAGCAGTTCTGCCTCGACGGCGCCGTCGCCCCCCGCCTCGCGGAGGTGCACGAGCAGCTGCGCGTCGCCATGGGCGAGCTGCGGAAGGCCAGGAAGTCGAAGGACCCGCGGCAGCTGCAGCTCCGCGCGGCCGAGCAGAAGCTCCAGGGCCTGCTCGACCAGGCCGAGCAGATCAAGCAGGCAGCGCTCGCCGACACCGTGACCATCCGCGTCTACGCGTCGTCGGCCGACGAGTG
>VGAV01000631.1 GCA_016870695.1 Actinomycetota bacterium
CTCGGACCAAGCGCGGCGCGTGCATCTGCGCCACGTCAGCGCGAGCGGCTCGGAGCAGGACGAGGGAGGGACGCCGCGGCCCCGACGCGCGCAGAAGCGAACGGGGCGACCGGGAGACCCGGCCGCCCCGCCCTCAGAGAGCGATCACTGACCGCCCTCGGTGAGCGTCACCTCGATGGGGGTGTACTCGCCGTCGACGGTGACTCCCTCGTCCTCGAGGGCGGACAGGGCCGCCTCGATGTACTCGTTCGAGTACGCGGACTCCGCGGGCTCGGTCGTGATGAGGTTCAGGCCGTCCTGGTTGACAGCGGCGAGCGCGCCCTGGACGGTCCGGTCCCACGCGTCGGCGTCGATGAGGCCGAACTGCCCGCCGGTCCAGATGAGCTTGTTGACCTCGTTCATCTGCCACAGCTGGTGCGTCGGGCCGACGGGGAACGCGTCGACGCCCGGAGCGGTCGCCGCCTGGTAGGTGATGTCCGCGGCCTCCTCGGGGTTGTCGCGAGCGAACACCCAGCCCTTGATGACGGCCTTGAGGAACCGGGTGGCGGCGTCGGCGTACGCGGGGTCGTCGTTCAGGCGCGCGGTGTCGGCCCAGATGGCATCCTGGAGCATGGCGCCGGCGGTGTCCTCGTACGAGATGACGTCGATGTCGTCCATCGTGTACAGCTCGCCCGTCTCGGGGTTCACGGTCTCGAGCAGCTGGGCCAGCTCGTTGTAGGTCATGGCCTGGGCGGCATCCACGTCCCGGTCCAGCAGGGCGTTCATCGAGAAGTCCTGCGTGGTGATCTGGACCGTGGAGGCGTCGAGGCCCTGGTCGGCCATCGCGGCGAAGATCTCCCACTCGTTGCCGAAGCCCCACGAGCCGATCCGCTTGCCCTCGAAGTCGTCGACGCCGGTGATGCCGGAGTCCTTCCACGACACCTGCGTGGTGCCGGACTTCTGGAACACCTGGGCGATGTCGGTGAGCTCGACGCCCTGGTTCTCGAGCGTGCCGAGCACCTTCGGGACCCACGCGACGGCGAAGTCGACGTCGCCGGCGACGAGCGCGTCCTGCGGGACGATGTCGCCGCCGGAGGGGAGCACCTCGACGCTGTCGAAGCCCTCTTCCTCGAAGTACCCCTGGTCCAGCGCGACGTAGTAGCCGGCGAACTGTGCCTGCGGGAGCCACTGCAGCTGCAGGCTGATCTCGGTCAGCGGGGTGAAGTCGCCGTCGGAGGCGGCGGGCTCGGCGTCGCCGCCCGCGCACGCGGAGAGGGTGAGAGCAACCAGGGCGACCCCGGCGGTCGCGACGGCGCCGCGACGGATGCTGTGTCTCATGGTGGGACCTTTCGATTCGGGTGGAGCGTGTGTCGGGTGGTGCGGGCCGTTCTGTCGTGGGGCGGAGGGGATGCCGTGCGGTCTCAGCCCGACGGGCGGAGGGCGCCGAGGCGACGGGCCACGACGCGTTCGAGGAGGGCGGTGACGAGGTAGAAGCCGAGGCCGATCGCGATGCCTCCGCCGACGAACGCCCACGCCAGCGCGGCGCGGCCGGACTTGGCATAGGTGGCGATGGCCGTGCCGATGCCGTCGGCGGGTCCGCCGAAGTACTCCGCGACGAGGG
>VGAV01000632.1 GCA_016870695.1 Actinomycetota bacterium
AGGTGCACGTCGAGCGGAACGGGACTGGTGTCCTGGATGCGCCCCACCATCTGCGGCCCGAACGTGAGGTTGGGGACGAAGTGGTTGTCCATCACGTCGACGTGGACGAAGTCCGCTCCCGCGATGCGCGCGAGCTCGGCCTCCATGTTCACGAAGTCGGCGGCCAGGATGCTGGGGTTGATGCGCGGGGCGTCGGTGGGCACCCGCCCATTATCCGCGTCGAGGCGGGTCGCCCGTGTGCGCCGGGTCTGCCGCGATTCACCCGCGGCGGCCGCGGCAGTCCCCCCGATGTGCGTGACCGACGCGGTCCTACCGTCGAGATCTCGACCGATGGAGGTAACGATGACGACAGGTGACCAGCACTCCCCGGCACCGCAATGGAACGAGAGCCTCGGGCGGTGGACCGCCGACGGCCATGCCTGGGACGATGTCACGCAGCGGTGGGTCCCCCTCTCCGCGGCCGCCGCGCCCCTCGCACCCGGGCCCACCGAACCGGGGACCGATGCTCGCGCCCGACGCACGGATCCCCCGGCACAGGGCTCGGAGCACGTCGGCCCGCCGGGACCGTCTCGGCCCCGCCGCCTGCGGACCGGGACCATCGTCGGCCTCTCGCTCGGCGGCGTCGGCGTCCTCGCCGTCGTGGCGCTGGTCATCGGGCTCGCGGTCCTGCCCCGCGGCACGACACCACCGGGGCTCGCGGACTCTTCGAGCACCTCGGCGGCCGACGTGGTCCGCACCTACCTGGAGGCGGTGGCCGAGGCGGATGCCGAGACGGCTCTGGCGCAGCTGTCGTCCCTCCCCTCCGACACCGTTCTGCTGACGGACGACGTCCTCGAGAAGTCGCGTCAGCTGGCTCCCGTCGCTGACATCGAGATCGGCGAGCCCGTCCTGTCGGGATACACCGGGCACGTCCCGGTGACCTTCTCGATCGGCGACAGTCGGCAGCAGACGACCTTCCCCGTCGACGCATGGGGGGACGACGAGACGTGGGGTGTCGGCAGCCTCGCGACCCTCAGCCTCCCCGGATCGGTGGACAGTCTGCCGTTGGCGATCAACGGTCAAGCCGTCAGCGGCGACAGCGTGCACGCGTTCCCCGGAACGTACGAGATCACGACGGACTCGCCTCTCTTCGCGCTCGCCGGTCCGACGACCGTGACCCTTCGAGACGCGGACTGGCAGACCCTCTCGGGCGTCGAGGCGGTGCTCAGCCCGGACGGGCTGCAACGCTTCCGGACGGCCGTCACCGACGCGGCGCACGCCTGCGTGGCATCGACCGCTCTGCAGGCGGGGTGCGGGGTCGACATCCGCGCGGTGCTGGACGACGGCACGAAGGTCATCGACGGCACCGTGACGCGGACCCTCGGAGGCGAGGCCGCGACACGCCTGGCGAATCTCGAGCCGATCTCGACGTACGGAGCACCGTTGCGGATGAGCACGGGCATCATCGGCCGCGTCGACCTCACCGCCGACTGCGAGAAGGACGGGGTGCGGATGTCGGGATGCCGTTTCACCCTGAACCCGAGCCTCGGCTCGGCCATCGTCGACTTCGCCGTCGATCCGCCCGTGGTGCGCTGGGACTGAAGCCGCGGTACCG
>VGAV01000633.1 GCA_016870695.1 Actinomycetota bacterium
GAAGCCGACGCGGCCCTTCTGGTCGCCGACGACGACGAGGGCGGCGAAGCCGAAGCGGCGGCCACCCTTCACAACCTTGGCGACGCGGTTGATGTGGACGAGCTTGTCCACGAACTCGCTGTCGCGCTCCTCGCGGTCGTCGCGGCGACGACCCTCGCGTTCACGTGCCATATTCTTTTCCCGTTATCTCACTGACGCGGGCCGGAACGGCCCGCTCGCTCGATGTGCGTCCCTCCCCGCGAGGGGAGGGACCATGGCGTCTTAGAAGTCGAGACCACCCTCACGGGCGGCGTCGGCGAGAGCCTTGACGCGGCCGTGGAAGATGTAGCCCGAGCGGTCGAAGACGACCTTGGTGACGCCCGCGGCCTTGGCGCGCTCGGCGACGAGCTTGCCCACCGCCTCGGCCGCCGCCTTGTCGGCGCCGGTCTTGAGGCTGGCCTTGAGATCCTTGTCGAGGCTGGACGCGGCAGCGAGCGTGCGGCCCACGGCGTCGTCGATGACCTGGACGTAGATCTGCTTGGACGAGCGGAACACCGACAGCCGCGGACGGCCGTTGGCGGTGGCTTTGAGGGCCCGACGGACCCGCGCCTTGCGGCGCAGGAGGGCTTCGTTCTTGTTCGACATGAATCGCCCTCCTTACTTCTTCTTGCCTTCCTTGCGGAAGATGAACTCGCCAGCGTACTTCACGCCCTTGCCCTTATAGGGCTCGGGACCGCGGTACTCGCGAATCTCCGCCGCGACCTGACCGACGCGCTGCCGGTCGATGCCCGACACCACGATCTCCGTGGGCTTGGGCGTCACGATGGTGATGCCGGCCGGGATCTCGTACTCGATGTCGTGGCTGTAGCCGAGCGAGAGCTTGAGCGCCTTGCCGGCCATCGCGGCGCGGTAGCCGACGCCGGTGATCTCCAGCTTCTTCTCGAAGCCCTTGGAGACGCCCTCGACGAGGTTCGCCACCTGGGCGCGCGAGGTGCCCCACAGGGAGCGGGCCTGCTTCGACTGGTCCTTGGGCTGCACCGAGACGGCGCCGTCCTTGAACTCCACGATGACCTGGGGCGGGACGACGAACTGGAGTTCGCCCTTCGAGCCCTTCATCTTCACCGTCTGACCCGTAACCGTGGCGGTGACGCCGGACGGGACGGGGACGGGCTTCTTGCCTACGCGAGACATGTCGCTGTCCTCCGGATCAGAACACCTTGCAGAGCACTTCACCGCCGACGTTGCGCTCGCGCGCCTCGTGATCGGCCATGACGCCCTGCGGGGTCGAGATGATGGTGACGCCGAGGCCGTCGGCGACGCGCGGCAGCTCGCCAACCGACGAGTAGACGCGGCGGCCGGGCTTCGACACGCGCTTGATCTCCCGGATGACCGGGCGACCGTCGTAGTACTTGAGCTCGATCGCGAACTCGGTGCGGCCGTTGCCGAGGTCCTGCACCGCGTAGTCGCGGATGTAGCCCTCGGACTTCAGCACGTCGAGGACCGAGGCGCGCAGGCGCGAGCCGGGGGTCTGGACGACGTTGCGGCGACGGCTCTGGCCGTTGCGGATGCGGGTGAGCATATCACCCACGGGATCGTTCACCATGG
>VGAV01000634.1 GCA_016870695.1 Actinomycetota bacterium
CCGGGAAGGGCTTGCCGATCGGGCGGGGCGTGGGGGCGTCGCCGGCGGGCGGGTCGACCTCGGGCGGCGTGCCGCCGACGAACTCGCCGTGGTAGTAGTTGACCCCCAGCGTGTCGATCGGGGTCGAGATGACGTCCAGGTCGCCCGGCTGCACGGCGGCCTGCCAGCGCACGACGGCCTCGGCGTCGGTGTCGCGGAAGTCCTTGATGATGTCGGCCGGGTACTCGCCGCGGAACAGAGGGTCGAGGAACCAGCGGTTGAACTGCCCGTCGATCCGACGGGCGGCATCCAGGTCCGCGGAGTTCGCCGGGTCGACGGCCTCGGCGACGGTCAGGTTCAGCGTGAGGCCGAGGTTCAGCGACGCGTCGCGGGAGCGCAGCTCGCGGACGGTCTGTCCGTGGCCGAGGAGCAGGTGATGCGCGGCGAGCATGCCTTCGGCCTGCGAATAGTGCCCCGGCGCGTGGGCGCCCGCCGTGTAGCTGAGGAAGGACGAGCACCACGGCTCGTTCAGGGTCGTCCAGACGTTCACGCGGTCGCCGAGGGCGTCGTGCATGTCGAGCGCGTACTCGGTGAAGCGCTCCGCGGTCTCGCGGACGGTCCAGCCGCCGCGGTCCTGCAGAGCCTGCGGAAGGTCCCAGTGGTAGAGGGTGAGCCACGGCAGGATGTCCGCGGCGAGCAGCTCGTCCACGAGGCGCTTGTAGAAGTCGACGCCCTTCGGGTTGAGCGCCCCGCCATCCGGCCGCACCCGCGACCACGACGTGGAGAAGCGGTAGGTCTGCAGCCCGAGGCGCTTCATCAGCTGCACGTCGTCGGCGTAGCGGTGGTAGTGGTCGCAGGCGACGTCGCCGTTGTCGCCGTTGATGACGGCGTCGGGCACCCGCGAGAAGGCGTCCCAGATCGACGCGCGACGCCCGTCCTCGAAGGCCGCGCCCTCGATCTGGTAGGCGGCGGTGGCGGCGCCGAACAGGAAGCCGTCGGGGAACGAACGGGGCTGGGACATGGTGTTCCTTCCGTGGGCGCGAGGGTCGTTCCTCGACCGCCCCTTGCATGATGCCATCGACGCGCGACCGTGGCGACGGGCGGCCGGCGCCCCGGGCGGCGCGGCAGCGCGCGGTGTGGGAGCGCTCTCACAGCTCTGCTCGAAGGTAGGGGATGACCTCGCGGGCGTCAAGACGGGATGCCGTGGGGGCGGCCGTCGTCGGAGTCGCGGTCGGTCACCCGTCGGGGACAGGCGGTGCAGTGAGGACAGGCGGGGAACGCCGTGATCGGCCTGTCCCCGACCCGTCGCCTGTCCCCGATGCTGCGCCGTGGACGACAGGGGGCGGCGGCGCAGCGAGGGGAGCGGGCGCTGCGTAGAATGGCATCCACACCCCTCCCGACCCTGGAGCTGCAATGCCCACCATCGTCGTCGACGTCATGCCCAAGGCCGAGCTCCTGGACCCGCAGGGGAAGGCCGTCGCCGGCGCCCTGTCGCGGCTCGGCGAGGACCGCTTCTCCGACGTCCGCATCGGCAAGCGCTTCGAGCTGACCGTCGCGGGCGAGGTCGACGAGGCCACTCTGGCCCGCGCACGCGAGCTCGCA
>VGAV01000635.1 GCA_016870695.1 Actinomycetota bacterium
CCCGCCGGACTGGTCGTGCTTGGCGATGATGGCACGGACGGCATCCACGATCTCGCTCCGACCGCCGTAGCCGACCGCGAGGTTGACGTGCAGCCCGGTGTGCTGCCGCGTGCGCTCGGTCGCCTCGTGCAGGACGTCGGCGAGCGGCGCCGGCAGGCCCTCGGACCGCCCGACGTGCTGCACGCGCCAGTCGGGCTCGTGCGAGAGCTCCTTCGCCAGCTGGGCGATGATGTCCAGCAGGTCGTCGAGCTCGCGGGTGTCGCGCTTGCGCAGGTTGTCGTGCGACAGCAGGTACAGCGAGACCACGCGGATGCCGAGGTCGTCGCACCAGCGCAGGAACTCGTGCATCTTGGCCGCGCCGGCCCGGTGACCGTGTGCGGCGCTGTCGAACCCCAGCTCGCGGGCCCAGCGCCGGTTGCCGTCGATCATCATCGCGACGTGGTGCGGGACGGTCGCCGGCATGCGGCGTCGCAGGCGCTGGATGTAGAGACGGTACAGGGGGCCCCGACCCTCGTTCCTCCGCGCGCGCGCCACCCGCCTACGCTACCGCGCCCACGATCTCTTCACCGTTCCTCCACACCTGGGCAATCGATGAAGATCTCCCCATGTGCCGACCCCGGCATGGGGCGCGACGTAGGGTCGGGGGTGTGACGCGCACCACCCCGGACGACGGCCCCGACATGCCGCAGCTGCCCCTCCTCGAGGCGGCCGCCGTCGGCGCGCAGAGCGAGATCAAGCCCACGTGGCGCGGCTGGATCCACGCCGGTACCTTCCCCGTCGCCATCGCCGCCGGGATCGTCCTCATCACCCTGGCCCAGGGCGCGCCCGCCAAGTGGGCGTCGGCGGTGTTCATGGCCACCTCGCTGCTGCTGTTCGGCAACTCGGCGCTCTATCACCGTTTCGACTGGAAGCCGCGCACACGAGCGGTGCTCAAGCGCATCGACCACGCGAACATCCTGCTGCTGATCGCCGGGACCTACACGCCGCTGGCGGTCCTCGCCCTGCCCACGCAGAAGACGGTGCTGCTGCTGTCCATTGTCTGGGGCGGCGCGATCCTCGGCATCCTGTTCCGGGTCTTCTGGATCAACGCCCCGCGCTGGCTCTACGTCGCGCTGTACCTCGCGCTGGGCTGGGCGGCCGTGATGTACCTGGTGGACCTCCTCGACGCGAACGTCGCGATGATGGTCCTCGTCGTCGTCGGCGGACTGCTCTACACGGCGGGCGCCGTCGTCTACGCCGTCAAGCGTCCGAACCCCTGGCCCGGGCACTTCGGGTTCCACGAGATCTTCCACGTGTGCACCGTCCTGGCGTTCCTCTGCCACTGGACGGCGTGCCTGCTCATCGCCCTCGCCCCCGCATACCACCGCGGCTGAGCGCGCGCCGACGGGGACGATGCGGCTCGGCCCGCGTCAGGATGGATGCCACCGGGTGGCATCCCTCCGCCTACCGGCGAGGCGCGCCCGGCTCGGTGTCGTCGTCGACGACGGTCGAGCCCTGCGCCTCGGCGCGCGCCCGCTCCTCCTCGTCGAGCTGGGCGTTGACCTCCTCGCGGTACCGACCGCGACGGATCCGGCG
>VGAV01000636.1 GCA_016870695.1 Actinomycetota bacterium
GTCCCATTGCTCGAATCGGTCGAGGATGCCGTGCACCGCCTCGCGGTCCGGGGCGGAGGGTCGCGCCTTCCGCTTCGCGCGCTCAGGTGCGGGGACGTCTGACATCGGGTTTGCGCGCACAGCGCCATGCCGGGCGGCCAGGGTGAACATGCCGCTGAGGACGACGTGCGTCGTCTTGGCGGTGCCGGGTCCGGACGATCGCGCGAGCGCGACGAGGAAGCGATCGAGACGCGGAACGCTGCACTCCTGTAGGCGGACACTGCCGATGCCTGGGGTGATGTGCTTGCTGATGGCGTTCTGATAGATCCGCACCGAGCCCTCAGCAAGCCGCGTGCGGGACTCGAGCCATCGCGTCGCGAGGTCGGCGACCGTCGTGTCGCCGGTGAGGTCGTCGCTGGCGGGCGCCAACCGCTGCTTGAGCGCGCGCACGAGGTTGCGCTCGGCCTCGGCGGGGGTCTTCCCCTGCCGGTCCATCGTGCGCGTGACGCCGTCGGAGTCTCGGTAGGAGGCGCGCGCCGTCGGCTTCCCCTTCACGGTCATGCGACGGATGCGGCCCCACGTCTCTAGCTCGAGCGGCGGCCGGCCCATCAGGCGACGTCCTCGCGGTGAGCCCACATGCCAGCGCCCATCCGGGGGCGTACGTAGACGGTGTCGCCGAGTCGAGCAAGCAGCCCCTGGAACGCGAGCACCGTGCTGCGCATCACGTCGAGGTCGACGGCGATTGCGCCCGCGTGGCCGCCGTGGACGGCCTCAAGGTGACGATAGGCGTCGATGTCGATCAGCCGGAGCGCCGCCCATTCCTCGGCACGACGCTCTTGCTTCGCGTGCACCGGACCGAATCGGGTCGGGGTGTCACCGAAGGCTGCATGCCCGAGCTCGTGAGCGAGTACGGAGCGGTGATGGCGAGCCGACATGCCGCGTCGCAGGCGGATGCGGCGGTCGTCGTGGTCGTAGATGCCGTCTCGCTCGGCGGGCATTCGGACGTACTCGATCGTCACGCCGATCGTCTCGGCGAAGTCGAGGAGGAGACGGTCAACTGGGTTCGTCATAGGAGGGCTGCTCATCGGTGGGCTCGGGGTCCGCCTCTCGGGCCGCGAGGTAGTGGCCATCCTCTGTCGGGGTTCCGACATTGCGGCTGGGGAACGGGGTGACGTTCGAGCGCCGACCGATCTCGCTGGTGATGGCGACGACGGCCTTGTCGACCGCGCCGCTGCGGCGATCCTCGGGGACGGCCTCGATGAGCGCTCCGAGCATCGCGAGCCAGAGCTGCGTCTGCCCTTCGAACTCGGGCGGTGCGATGTCGACCCCGAGAGCGTCGTAGATGCGCACGAGTGTCTTCATCTGTGGGGCGTTCGTGTTCGCGTTCTCGATGTCGCTGAGTGTCTGGCGGGACACGCCGGCCAGCTCGGCGAGTTCGTCCTGTCGGTAACCGGCCTGCAGGCGGAGCTCTTTGACTCTGCGAGCCAACGCGAGGCGATCCTGCGCCGTCAATTTTTCCGACGAGTTTCTTGACATGGCCTCGAACCTAGCACGCCCAGAAACCGGGGCACAATGCTCGTTTTTCTTGACATGG
>VGAV01000637.1 GCA_016870695.1 Actinomycetota bacterium
ACCGACATCGACGCGGGCGAGGACGTCAACATCGGCAACGACACGGACAACACCGCGATCGACGGCTCGTACAACGAGGACACCGACACCACCGAGAACACCGACAACTCGACGGACGTCGACATCGTCGACTCGGGCAACGACTCCTCGACGGACGTCGCGGTCGACGACTCGTTCAACGACACGACGGAGACCACCGTCGACACCGACACCTCGGTCGCGTTCGAGTCGACGGACGTGTACATCGAAGACAACACGTCGGATGACACCCTCTGACACGCCTTCGGAACGGCGGGCGGGCTCGGATGAGCTCGCCCGCCGTTCCGGCGCTCCCGCCGCACGTTCCGAAGCCGCCCGCCGTCCCGGCGCGGCGGTTCCGTCGTCTCGGGATGCCGTGACGAAGCCGGTTCCGCGCGACCGTCCGGCCCCGCCGGCCCGGCCCGCGCTGCACGACAAGGCCGCGGCGCCGGTGATGGTGAAGCTGCCGCCGCCCGCCTCGGTGCGGCTCGCGCAGATCAGCTGGATCCTCAGCCTTGTCGTCGGCGGCATCGCCATCGGCTACATGTTCGTCATCCGCGAGCCGATCCTCCCCGAGATCGAGAACCTCGTGCGCGGCGTGGACGCCGAGCGCCTGGACGAGACCATCCAGACCGCGGCGGACATCGTCTTCTGGACGGTGTTCGGGTCGCTCGTCGCCGTGATGCTCGTGCAGATCACCTCGCTGGTGTCCTTCAGCAACCGCCGCGAGCGCGCGCGCTGGTGGATGCTCGGCATCCTCCTGTTCCAGGGCGCGGCGTTCCTCGCCGCCCGTCAGCTGGTGGCCCTCGGCGACCGCGGCATCCCCCTGGAGCGCCTGCTGCTCATCCAGCTGGGGCTCTCGCTCCTGGGGCTGCTCTTCTCGCTCCTGCCGGGCGCCCTACGCTGGACCGCGCGTAAGCACGACATCCGTCGGGGCGACCCCGACGCCGTCGCTCCCGAGCTCTGAGGAGGCGGCATCCGGGCCGACCAGCTCGGATGCCGCACCCTCGACGCTGCGGATCACGCCGCGGCACAGGTCGGCCGTGTGACGGTCCGTCAGCGGGGACTCCGCGATCGAGCGCCAGTGGGTCAGCAGGTCGCCGACGCGGCCGCGCTGCTCCTCCGCCGAGGAGTCGTCACGCAGCCCGAGCCGCGTGGTCGCGCTGAGGCCGGAGCTGCCGACGATGCGCTCCGCCTCGGCCAGCGCCGACGCGTCCAGGGACGGCGGGGCGGTGCGCAGCTCGGCGAGCAGCGACAGCTCGCGCAGGTCGTGGCTCTGGGCCGTGAGGCGCTCGATCGAGCCCAGCAGCGCCGCGGTGTTCGTCCGCGGCCGCTCCCGGACCAGGCGCTCGACGCTGTGCAGGATGCCGCGGGCCTTGAGCGCGAACGCGCGTCCGCGGAACTGGTCCTCGACGAAGCGCTGCACCTCGAGGAGCCCGCTCTGCTGCACGAGGCGGTCCGACAGCTCGGACGAGCTGGAGACGCCGCCGCGGATGAGGGCCGCGGCCAGGCGGACGCCGAAGAGCCCGAAGCGGTGCAGAAGCCCGCGGCGC
>VGAV01000638.1 GCA_016870695.1 Actinomycetota bacterium
GAAGGGGAAGAACACCGCCTCCCACCCGGGCGGCAGCGGGTGGCCGTCGGCCAGGACCGCGTCGCGCGGGGCGAAGGTGCCGCGGTAGGCCTCGGGGCGGGCGGCATCCAGGGTCTCCGTCCGGGTCGTGCTCATACGACCGCGCCCGATTCGCGGAGCTCTGCGATGCGCTCGTCGTCGTACCCCGCGATGCCGGTGAGGACCGCCGTGGAGTGCTCGCCCAGCCGGTTGGCGACGCGGCCGGGGGCCGCCGGGGTGGCGCTGAGCTTGATGGGCTGACCGAACATGCGCAGGATGCCGAGGGGGCCGTAGTCGGCGTCGACGATCATGTCGCGCTCGGCGGTGCCCGGGTCGTCGACGACCTCCCCGATCGTCTTGATCGCGGTGAGCGGGATGACGTCGCCGGCGAGGGCCTCCAGCTCGGCCTTCGTCCGGTCCGCGAGCCACCCCGCGACGACGGGCTTGACCCGGCGGGCGTACACGTCGGGCTCGAAGCGCTTGCGCATCGTGTCGATCTCGGGGTCGTCCGCGACCTCGGGCGTGCCGAACAGCGCGCAGCTGGCCCGCCAGAGCTTGTCGGTGTAGGCGCCGAAGAACACCTGGCCGTCGGCGCAGTCGAACAGCTCGTACGGGCGCACCCAGGCGTGCTCGTTGCCCGAGGGCGTCGCCTCCACGCCGCGCACCGTGTAGTCGACGACGGCCGTCTCGGTGAGGGCCAGGACGCTGTCGACCTGCGCGACGTCGACGAGCTGCCCCTCCCCCGTCCGCTCGGCGTGGCGGAGGGCGGCGAGGGCGCCGACCACGGCGAACAGCGTGGCGGACAGGTCGCCGATGGTCACGCCGACGCGCACCGGCTCCTGGCCGGGGTAGCCGTTCATCGACCACATGCCGCCCGCGGCCTGCGCGGTGTTGTCGAAGGCCGGGCGGCGGCTGCGCGACCCCGTCTGGCCGTAACCCGACACGGCGACGTAGACCAGACGCGGATTGACCGCGCGCAACACGTCGTAGCCGACGCCGAGCTTGTCCATGGTCCCGGGGCGGAAGTTCTCGACCAGCACGTCGGCGCGGCGCACGAGATCGATCAGGGTCGCGGTCCCGCCGGGGGCGGCGAGGTCGAGGCCGACGCCGAGCTTGCCGCGGTTGTACTGCGCGTAATAGGCGCTGAACTCGTCGTCGCCGTCGGTGAGGTACGGCGGGAAGCCGCGCGAGACGTCCGGGTCGCGCGGGTTCTCGACCTTGATCACCGTCGCGCCCAGATCGGCGAGCATCTGCGCGGCGTACGGGCCGGCGAGCACGCGGGACAGGTCGAGCACGAGCACGCCGGCGAGCGCTCCGGTGGTCGGTCCGAGGGGCGTGCTCATGCGGGGGTCTCCTTCGTCGGGGTTGCGGGCGAAGCCCCTACGGCGCGCTGACTTGTCGCAGATGTACGCGCGAGGCCCCCAGCGGCGTACATCTGCGACAAGTCAGCGTCTTCCAATGGGGCATCCTCGGAGCGCTGACTTGGCGCAGATGTACGCGCAGGAGCCCCCGCGGCGTGCATTTGCGACAAGTCACGGCTTTCCCGCGGG
>VGAV01000639.1 GCA_016870695.1 Actinomycetota bacterium
CGACCGCGGCGAACCCGGCGGCGGCGAAGAGGGCGTCGCCGCCGTTGTCGCCCGACCCGACCAGCACCAGGACGCGACCCGGTCGCGTCCGCAGCTCGGCCCGGACGAGGGATGCCAAGGCGGACGCCGCCTCGCGCATGAGCGGTCGGCCCTCGGCGATCAGCGGGGCCTCCGCCGCTCGGACGGCGGCCGCCGAATACGCCGCGACGCGTGCAGTGCTCATAGCGTCACCCTAGGACCGGGCCGGAGCCCCACGGGTGCCCTTGCCCCCGCGCCCGTCCTGTCCTAGACCCGCGCGGGGCGCGGGCGTCACTCCGCCTTCGCGAGCGTCTCCCGCTCGGTCTTCTCGGCTTCGCGCGCCGAGACGAGCTCGTCCGTCGCGGACTGCACGGCCCGCTCCGCCCGTTGGACCCGGAACTGGACGAACGTCGACGCCCCGTACTTGGCGCGTACCCGGTTCTCGTCCTCCTCCACGCCGACGGTGATGAAGGCAGCGGCGATGAGGATGACCTGGCTCGAGAGGTTCAGCCACAGCAGCAGCGCGATGAGCGAGGCGAACACGCCGAACAGCGGGTTGCTCGTGGCACCGCCGACGAACAACCCCGACAGCTGCTGCAGGACGACGAGTCCCACGCCGCCGAGGAGCGCACCCGTCCAGAGGGTGCGACGGCGTGCCCGCACACCGGAGAGTGCGGCGAAGGCCACCCCGACCGCGAGCGTGTCGAGCGCCAGCACGATGGCGGTCGAGACCAGCCAGGTGACGAACCCGGCGACGACGGAGTCCTGCGGGATCCCGAGCCACGACTCGACGAGGGTCAGGCCCGCGGTGGCGAGGAACGTCGCGGCGGCCGCGGCGACGAGGGCCGCGCCGATGCCGAGCGCGAGGAGGAGGTTGCGCAGGAGCACCCAGACGAAGAGCACGTCGTCGGTGCGCACGCCGGCGATCTGCCGCAGCGCCGCGCGCAGCGAGCCGATCGCGCCGATGGCCGCGCCGATCAGACCGAGCGACCCGAGGACACCCGCGACGGAGAGCGCGCCGGGCGCGTCGATGTCCCGCACATCGATCAGCCCGTCGGTGCCCACCAGCCCCGGCACGACGCCGTCGACCGCGTTCGTGACCGATTGCAGCGCGGCGGGGTTGCCCGAGAGCCAGAGGGCGGCGAACGAGAACCCGATGAACACGCCGGCGAACAGGCTGAACAGCGTGCGGTAGGTGATGCTGTCGGCGAGCATGGGGCCGCGGGCCCCGGCGTAGACGAAATAGGCGCGCACCACGCGGAGCGAGAGGGCCCAGGCGGTGACGCGGCGGATGAGGGCGGCCATGGCCCCACGCTATCGGCGGGGACCGGCCCCGGTCGGCGGCTTGACCCGCGCGCCGTGAGGACACGTGGATGCCACCGCTCCCCGCCCCACCGCGGCGCTGCCCTCCCCGGCCGACTCCCCCCGCGCCGTGAGTTGGCGCAGATGTACGCCGGTAGGGCGGTGGGGCGTACATCTGCGACAACTCAGCGTGCTCTGCACGACACGGCAGCGGGGAGCGCCACGGCGCCGGAGCTGGCGGGGTC
>VGAV01000640.1 GCA_016870695.1 Actinomycetota bacterium
TCGTGAACGGAAAAAGGCCCCGGCCGGAGTTTCCTCACGGCCGGGGCCTTGTCACTGTCTCAACACAGTGTGCGCCCGAAGGGACTCGAACCCCTAACCTTCTGATCCGTAGTCAGATGCTCTATCCATTGAGCTACGGGCGCAGGGCCTCCGCGCGAAACGGCGCGCAGGCCGTGGTCCAGCATAGCCGGAGCCGTGACGGAGGTCTAATCGGCACGGTCCATGCTGCATCCCGGGCGTGGCGCGGAGGTGTCCGGCGGGTGACGCGACGGCGACGTAGTCTGGTCGGATGAGCGCGTACGTCTCGGCGTTCGAGCTGTTCTCCGTCGGCGTCGGACCCTCGAGCTCCCACACGGTCGGGCCGATGCGGGCCGCCGCCGACTTCGCCGGGCGTCTGCACGCCGACGGGGTGCTGGACCGGGTGGCATCCGTGTCCTGTGTGCTCTACGGCTCGCTCGGGGCCACGGGCATCGGCCACGGCACCCCCGACGCGGTCGTCGCGGGTCTGCAGGGGCACCATCCCGAGACGGTGGATCCGGATGCCGTGCGCGCGGCGTGGAGGCACTGGCCCGAGGGGCGCCGCCTCCTCCTGGCCGGCGCGCACGAGATCCCGTTCGCGAAGGCCGACGTCGTGCTCGCGCCCCGCACCCGGCTGCCCGGGCACCCGAACGCCATGACGCTCGTCGCGCGCGCCGCAGGCGGGGACGTCGTGGCCGAGGACACGTACTACTCCGTCGGCGGCGGCTTCATCCGCCGCGAGGGCGAGGCGCCGCGGGTCGCCGCTGCGCCCTTCCCGCTCGCCTTCGACGACGCCGCGACGCTCCTGGCCCTCTGCGACGAAAGCGGGATCACCATCGCCGAGGCGGCCCGGCTCAATGAGGCGGCGCTGCGCACGGATGAGGAGATCGCCGCGGGGCTCGACGCGATCTGGGATGCCATGTCCTCCTGCGTCGACGCCGGCCTCCACCAGGACGGGGTGCTCCCCGGGATGCTGAAGGTCAAGCGGCGCGCGTCGGCCATCCGGGCGCAGCTCGAGGCCGTCGAGGCGGACGGGCGCCGGGAGCTCCCCGGGGAGTGGCTCGGGGCGTTCGCCCTGGCCGTCAACGAGGAGAACGCCGCCGGCGGCCGGGTGGTCACCGCCCCGACCAACGGAGCCGCCGGGATCCTCCCCGCCGTCGCCATGTATTGGTGGCGCTTCCTCGCCGACTCCGGGCTCGGGGCCGGCAACGCCGTCACCCCGTACGGTGAGCTCGTCGGCAGCGCCCTGCTCGGGTACGACGGGCACGCGGTCACGCGCGGAGAGGTCGCTGCCTGGGACGACGGCGACATCGCCGACGCCAACCGGCGTCGCGGCATCCGTCGTTTCCTCCTGACGGCCACCGCTCTCGGCTCCCTGTTCAAGGCGAACGCGTCCATCTCGGGGGCGGAGGGCGGTTGCCAGGCGGAGGTCGGGTCGGCCTGCGCCATGGCCGCGGGCGGTCTGACGGCGGTCATGGGCGGCACGAACCGGCAGATCGAGAACGCGGCGGAGATCGCGATGGAGCACCACCTCGGGCTCACC
>VGAV01000641.1 GCA_016870695.1 Actinomycetota bacterium
GCAGCTCCAGCGCGGGGTTCACCCGTCGCACGCGTGCCACCGCCTCGGCATCCAGGTGCGCGACGGCGACATCGGTCGTCGTCCCCACCGCGGCGACGACGACGCCCTGCGGGTCGACGACGAGCGAATGCCCGACACCGAGGGGCGGCGGGTGGTCCGCGGCGGCGACGAACATCGTGTTCTCGATGGCGCGCGCCTGCAGCAGCGTCCGCCAGTGGTGCTCCTTGAGCGGTCCGCGCACCCACTCGGCCGGGACGAGCGCGACATCCGTGCCCGCGTCGGCGAGGGTGCGGGCGACCTCGGGGAACCGCAGGTCGTAACAGGTCATGAGGCCGAAGCGCAGACCGTCGACGACGAAGGTCTCGGGCGGGGCGATCTCCCCCGGCTGGATCCAGTCCGACTCCCGCTGACCGAAGGCGTCGTAGAGGTGGAGCTTGCGATACACGGCCTGGATGCCGCCCGCCCCGACCGCCACGACGGTGTTGCGCACCCGCCGGCCGTCGTCCGCGCGTTCGAGCAGACCCGCGACCAGGACGACGTCCAGCTCCGCGGCCAGGGCGACGAGGGCCGTCACGAAGGGCCCGTCGACGTCTTCGGCATTCGCGGCGAGCGACGCGTCGAACGGGTCGACGAAGTAGCTCGAGTACTCGGGGAAGACCACGACCCGGGCGCCGCGGCCGGCCGCGGTCCGGGCGAGACCGCCGATCACGTCGAGATTGGCGGACGTGGATGCCGCGGGGGCGAACTGCGCGACCGCCACTCCGACGCTGTCGTGGGTCATCCCTGCGTCCTTCCTCCGCTGCGGCGGCGCACGAGCACCGGCACCGCCACCCACAGTACGAGGATCACCGCCCCGAGGACCATCGCACCGGCGATCCCGCCCCGCACGTCGAGGACGACGTCGAACACGAAGCCGACCACGCCGGTCAGCAGCAGCGAGACCAGGGCGAGCGCGGCCCGGAGGCAGCCGTGCCCGAAACGGACGACGTCCGGCTTCACGCCCCGCTGGAACACCGCGCGGTGGAGGGCCACGGGGGCCAGGGCGACGACGGCGCTGAGCGCGGAGAGGGCGATGAGGACGAGGTACACCGTCCGCTGCCCGTCGGACAGGTCGGAGAACGCGGGCTGGAACGCCAGGGCGAGCAGGAACCCGGTGAGGATCTGGGTGCCCGTCTGCAGCACCCGCAGCTCCTGGAGGACGTCGTTCCAGTTGCGGTCCGCGCGCTGCGCGGGCGTCTCGGGGCGGCCGTCGTCGCGGTCGTCGCCCGCCGGGGAGGCGGACTCGTCCTCGTGATCGGGCGCGGGGGCGACAGCAGGCGCGGGGGCGGGATCACGACCCGTCCGGGTCGTCTTCGCGGGGTCGGACATTCCGGCATCATCCCGCCCCGAGCCGACTCGCCTCAACGCCGGTTCGCCATCCGGGCCCGCGCCTGGTAATGTATTCCCTTGTGCCGCGGGGTGGAGCAGCTCGGTAGCTCGCTGGGCTCATAACCCAGAGGTCGCAGGTTCAAATCCTGTCCCCGCAACAGATGAGGAACGGCGTCGGAGAGATCCGG
>VGAV01000642.1 GCA_016870695.1 Actinomycetota bacterium
GGGGGCGAGCAGCGCGTCCAGGGCGAGGAAGGCGGCGCGGAACTCGGCCCGGAGGCGCTGCTTCTCGGCGTCGGAGCAGAACGCCATGTCGATCCCGGCGAGCGCGATGCGCTGAGCGGCCGCGGCATCCAGGCCCATCGCGGTGAGCCCTTCGCGATACTCGCGTCCGAGGTCCGTCCGGAAGAAGAGCGCGTCGTCCGTCGAGACCGAGACCGGGAGCCCGGCGTCCACCATCCTCCGGATGCGATGGGTCTCGTCCAGCGTCCACCCCGAGCAGATCGTGGTCGACCACGGCGTCGTGGCGAAGCCGATGCCGCGCTCGCGGGCCAGGGCGAGGACGGCCGGGTCGTCGACGACGCGATAGCCGTGATCGATGCGGTCGCAGCCGAGCACCTCGATCGCGGCACGGACGTTCTCCGGGTCCGCCGACGGCGTCTCGCCGACATGCGCCGTCCGGCGCAGCCCATGGGCGCCGGCGAGCGCGTACGCCTCCGCGAAGCGCAGCGGGTCCTCCGTGTTCTCGGGGGTCAGGTCGTCCTGTCCGATGCCGACCACCTCCGGGCGAGGGTGCGCGATCATCTCGCGGACGAGATCGACGGCGGCCTCTGCCGACTCGCGGCGATTGATGGCCACGACCACGCGGAAGCCGACGCCGAAGTCCCGCTCGGCGCGCCGCAGCCCGGCGATCACGGCGTCGACGACCTCGGCGTACGACAGCGGCGACGATCGTCGGGCGAAGTACTGCGGGTTGACGTAGTACTCCCGGTAGCGCAGGTTCCCCGCGCGCACCGCGTCCTCGACGCCTTCCCACGCCACGCGGGCGATGTCGTCGCCGGTGCGCAGGACCTCGTGGGCGATCCGCCACCCGTGCAGGAAGTCGACCAGGTCGGCGAAGTCGAACAGGTGCTCGGCGTCCTCCGTCCACAGCGCGACGCCGTCGCGGGCGGCGAGCTCCTGCAGCGTCGTCGCCCGCATGGTGGAGGTCAGGTGGCAGTGCAGCTCGGTCTTCGGGATCAGCTGCAGGTAGTCGGCGAGCGAGATCACCGCGGTCCGCTCAGTCGGCGAGGGCGACGTCGTGGGACGCCGCGTAGGCGCGGACGGCGGCGATGTGCTCGTCCCGGCGGGCGCGGGGGAGCCAGGACGCGGTGAACGAGTTGATCGCGAGCAGGGCCAGGTCCGCGGCATCCAGGCCCGCCTTCTCGGCGAGGGCCACGTAGTTGTCCGCCACGTACGCGCCGAAGTAGGCCGGGTCGTCGGAGTTCACCATCACTCGGACGCCGTCGCGCAGCAGCCGGACGATCTCGTCGGACTTCATCTGGCTCGTGACGAAGGAGTTGGACACCGGACAGGTCGTGAAGCCGAGCCCGCGCTCCTTGGCGAGGGCGATCAGCGTCGGGTCCTCGACGATGTTGGTCCCGTGGTCAATGCGGTCGACGCCGATGTCCTCGATGACGGCGCGGATGTTGTCGATCGACCCGATCTGGTCGATGTCGCAGTGCATCGTCAGCAGGAAGCCCTCGGACTTCGCCCGGGCGAAGACGTCGGCGAAC
>VGAV01000643.1 GCA_016870695.1 Actinomycetota bacterium
ACGCGAGCCGCGCGTCCACCCCGCCGCACCAACCCTGCCGAAGCTCAGGAGGTGCTCCCGACCTCCGGCAGGTCGTGCGACGCCGCACCCTCGAGCCGGCGACCGTCGGGCGCGAAGCGCGAGCCGTCGACGGGGCTGTCCCAGGACCGCTCCGCGTCGTTCCAGGTGAGCGGAACCGAAGCGAGGACCGTGCGGGTCGTCCCCGCGGTCGTCGACACGGCCGCCGTCCGCAGGCCGCGACGCACGACGACTCCGGCGCCTTCTGCCGGCCGCGGAGCCGGGGCCGGAACCGCGCCCGACAGAGCCGCGCCCACGGTCCGGGCGCGGCGGGCGGCCTCGGCCAGCCCCCGCCCGAGGTCGGCCGGGACGGTCATGCGCGTCCCGATGGTCCGCAGCCACTGCGGGCGGTTCCGGCGCGACACCCCGCGGATCTCGTCGGCCAGCCGCATCGCAGCCGCGGGTCCGTTGGTGAGCCCCCACCCGGCATACCCCGTCGCGAAGCGGATGCGGCCGAGACCGCGCGGCATCCCTCCGACGAAGGGCACGAGGTTGTGCGACTGGTAGTCCTGCCCGGACCAGCGCGCGAGCTCGTCTCCCACGGGGAGCGTGCGCCGCGCCCAGGCCGCGAGCTCCTCGGCCAGGGCGACCTCGGACCGCCCCGACCCGACCGGATGCCGCGCGCCCGTCACCAGCAGAGCGGGACGCCCGAATGTGGTGGGCACCGCCATGACCCCACGTCCGTCCGCGCCCACCTCGGACCACATGCCGCCCGGGGCATGCGTCGCGTCTGCGAGCTCGTAGGCGATCGCCCAGGACCGGAGCGCCCGGGTCTTGAGGTCGTAGAGCCCGCGCCGCGTGAGCGGCGTCCCGGTAGCCAGGACGACGGTGTCGCCGAACAGCGCGCCCTGATCCGTGTCGATCCGGCCCTGCGGCAGCGCGTGCACGTCGCGCACGGTCACGCCCGTATGCAGCGCCGTCCCCGCGGCGACCGCCTGCTGCGCCAAGGTGGTCGCGAGACGCACCGGGTCGAGGGCGAGCTGGTCGTCGAGGGCCACGGCGCGCGCCCGCGACCGTCCGCCGAAGTCGTCGGGGGTGTCCTCGCGGACGGGCAGCCCCGCTTCCTTCGCGGCGGCGAGCACGGCGTCCAGCGCGGGATCGGTGTCCGGGCCGCGGCCGAAGGTGAACGATGTCCGGCGGTCGGCGTCGGCTCCCACCCGCTCGACGAGCCAGTCGAACCCGGCGCGGTTGGCGTCGACGTAGGCGCGCACGAGACCGGCGGGATGGTGCGACCGCAGGGTGGCCAGCGTCGTCCCCTGGAGGAGGGATGCCTCCGCCGACGAGGCCCCGGTCGCGCCCTGCCCCACGGGTCCGGCGTCGACCACGGCCACGTCGACGCCCGCCTCGGCCAGCAGCACGGCGGTCGAGAGTCCCGTGATGCCGGCCCCGACGATGACGACGTCGTGCCGGCGGTCGGGCACGAGGGGGGTGCCCTCGACGGGGGCGGACGCGGACTGCCAGAGCGAGGTCATGGTCCTATCCCA
>VGAV01000644.1 GCA_016870695.1 Actinomycetota bacterium
CATGCCGGTCTCGACGGCCTGGGCCGCCTCGGCCATGGCGCGGCCGCGCAGGCCCACGAGACTCAGGGCGTCGGCGTCGGAGAGGACCCCGGATGCCGCCAGCGCGGCGATCTCGCCGACGGAGTGCCCGGCCACGCCGGACGGGCGCGGACCGGCGGCGGTGAGAGCCGCCCACGACAGCAGGGACGCCGCGACGATGAGCGGCTGCGCGACGCTGGTGTCGCGGATGCGGTCGGCGTCCCACTCGGTCCCGGCGGCGACCAGGTCGACGCCTGCCTGGTCGGAGTGGGCCTCGAGGCGCTCGCGGGCGCCGTCGATCTCGAGCCAGGGGGAGAGGAACCCGGGGGTCTGCGAACCCTGTCCGGGGAAGACGGCGATGATCACCCGTCCATCCTGTCAAGGATCCGCCCGACGCTTCTGGAGATATCGGCACAAGAAAGCGGCGTGTCTTTGTGCGCGCCGTGCATCGAGGCCGTCATGCCACCCGAGCGGGAGGTCAGGAGAGGCTGTGCCGGCGTGCACCCGCGCCGCGTCGGCGAGTGGCATCCGTGCCGATGGAGCCGAGGATCAGCGCGGTCTGGAGGATCAACGCCTCGCGTGGGCCGGTGGCATCCCATCCGATCACCTCGGACACGCGCTTGAGGCGGTAGCGGACGGTGTTGGGGTGCACGAAGAGCTCGCGGGCGGTCGCCTCGAGGGACCGGCCGTTGTCGAGGTAGCTCCACAGGGTGGAGACGAGGTCGGCGCTGTGGGCCTGCAGCGGGCGGTAGACGCGTTCGACGAGGGTGAGCTTGGCGACCGGGTCGCCCGCGAGGGCGCGCTCCGGGAGGAGGTCGTCGGCCTCGACTGGGCGGGGGGCGTTGCGCCACGCGCGCGCGACCGCGAATCCGGCGAGGGCGGCGCGGGCGCTCTGCCCGGCGTCGACGAGTGCCGCCACGGCCGGTCCGAGGACGAGATGTCCGCTGCCGAAGCCCGGTTCCAGCCGCTTGGCGATGTCGGTGAAGGGCAGCTCGGTGATCTCGTCGGCCCCACGGGCGGGGAGGTCGGCGCGGCCGATGACGAGCACCAGACGGGAGCCCTGCACCCCGATGAGGACGTCGACGCCGAGCTTGCGGGCCGTGCGCCGCACCTGGTCGACATCGAGAAGACGCGGGGTGGTGCCCACGAGCACCGCGACCTCGCCGTGGCCGTGCCACCCGAGGGCCGCGATGCGGCTGGGCAGCTCCTCGTCGGCCTCGCCCGTGAGGATCGAGTCGACGACGAGCGCCTCCAGGCGCGCGTCCCATAGCCCGCGCGCCTCCGCGGCGCGGGCGTAGACGTCGGCGGCGGCGAAGGCGACCTCGCGCGAGTACGAGAGCATCGCCTCACGCACCTTCTCGCTGCGGCCGGCGACGCGCTCCTCCATCACCTCGACGGTGACGCGGACCAGCTGGAGCGTCTGCGTGAGGCTGACGCTGCGCAGCAGCTCGCGCGGGGCCGCGGCGAAGATGTCCGCGGCGATGGCCGGGGTCGAGGCGGGCTCCTCGAACCATTTCAGGA
>VGAV01000645.1 GCA_016870695.1 Actinomycetota bacterium
ACGACGACTCGACCGAGCCGTAGACCTCGGAGGAGGAGCGGATCTCGGGGAGCATCGAGGCGGGCACGCCGAAGTCGGCGAGGATGTCCTCGCGCCAGGAGAGCGTCTCGAGGTCCATGAAGAGCGTGCGGCTGGCGTTGGTGACGTCGGTCGCGTGCACGCCGCCGTCGATGCCGCCGGTGAGGTTCCACAGCACCCAGGTGTCGGTGGTGCCGAAGAGCAGGTCGCCGGACTCCGCCTTCTCGCGGGCGCCGTCGACGTTCTCGAGGATCCAGACGATCTTCGTGCCCGAGAAGTAGGTCGCCAGCGGCAGGCCGACGATGCTCTTGTAGCGCTCGGGGTCGCCGTCGGCGAGACGGTCGACGATCGACTGGGTGCGGGTGTCCTGCCAGACGATCGCGTTGTAGACGGGCTTGCCGGTGTTCTTGTCCCAGACCACCGCGGTCTCGCGCTGGTTGGTGATGCCCACGGCGGCGATGTCGTGGCGGGTGACGTCGGCGCGGCTGAGCGCCAGTCCGATGACCTCCTGGGTGTTGCGCCAGATCTCGAGCGGGTCGTGCTCGACCCATCCCGCCTTCGGGAAGATCTGCTCGTGCTCCTTCTGTCCGACGGAGACGACGCTCCCGGACTTGTCGAAAATCATCGCGCGGGTCGAGGTCGTGCCCTGGTCGATCGCGAGGACGTAGTCGGCCATGTGTGGACTCCTTTGTCAGGTGTGGTGTGTCGGGTTGCGGAGAGGGCTGCGGGGGCGGGATCCGCCCCCGCGAGGGTCAGGAGCCGAGGCTGAGCAGCACCGGCGCGAGCAGGCCGGCGAGCGCGCCGCCCACGAGGGGGCCGGCGATGGGCACCCAGGCGTAGCCCCAGTCGCTGCTGCCCTTGCCCTTGATGGGGAGGATCGCGTGGGCGATGCGGGGGCCGAGGTCGCGGGCCGGGTTGATGGCGTAACCGGTCGGACCGCCGAGGGACGCGCCGATGCCGACCACGAGGAGGGCGACGGGGACGGCCGAGAGGCCGCCGATGCCCGCGGGCACGCCCACGTCGGCGATGCCGTAGTCGGCGAAGCCGAAGATGACGAAGACGAGGACGAAGGTGGCGATGACCTCGGTGAGGAAGTTGAAGCCGTACGAGCGGATCGCCGGGCCCGTGGAGAACACGCCGAGCTTCGCGGCGGGGTCGGGCTCGTCGTCGAAGTGCTGCTTGTACGACGCCCAGGCGAGCACGGCACCGATGATCGCGCCGACCAGCTGCGCGGCGACGGCGACGAAGAACTGTCCGATCGTGATGCCGCCGCTGACGAGCAGGCCGATGGAGACGGCCGGGTTCAGCTGCGCCCCGGAGTACGCCGAGACGATGACACCGGCGAAGACGGCGAGACCCCAGCCCCAGTTCACCATCAGGGTGCCGCCGGCGTTCCCCTTGGTCTTGGCGAGCGCGACGTTCGCGACCACACCGCAGCCGAGGAGGATCAGCATCGCGGTTCCGACGACCTCCGAGAGGAAGTACAGCCCCAGATTGACTTCTTGCATGTCGTCATTGACC
>VGAV01000646.1 GCA_016870695.1 Actinomycetota bacterium
CGGTGGCAGCGCCAGACTCGGATCCGCCGGGGCCGCGGTCGGCGTCGGGGCGGGCGTGGAGGTCGCGGCGGCAGCCGGCACCGCGAGACCGACCGAGAGGGCGACGCTCGCCAGGGTCGCCAACAGCCGGCGCGTGCGGGAGCGCCGTGGGTCGGAGGAGCCCGGAGGCGGAGAGGTCACGATCATGCGGTGGTGGGATCGGTGGCGGGGGCCACGCCGCGACGAGTCTAGAGCCGCCTCCCTTCAAGCCCCCCGATAGCCTCGCCCGAACGGTTGAATGGACGAGTGCTCCCCCATCCCGATCCCTCCCTCTGCCGCCGTCTCGCCGCCGACCTCCGTGCCGCCGGATACAGCGGAACCGCGCTGCGCGAGGCCTGGGGTCCGCAGGCGGACGACGCCCTGGCCCGCGGACTGCGCGAGCCTGCGCTGCGGGCGCTCGGCCGGCGCGACGACCCCCTGGCCGTCCTGGGTCGCGTGTGGGGTCTCGGCGCCACCGCGACCGCGCCCGAGCTCGGCGCCGCGCTCCCCTCGCTCGGCATCGACGGAGCGACGGCCCTGGGACTCGTCGTCACGGCCGACGACGTCGTGCGCGGGGGCGTCCTCATCCGCCCGCAGGCCTTCGCGGACGCGGACGGCGACGTCGAGTGGTGGATCGCGAGCGACCTCGACGAGGCTGCCCTCGGCGGCCCGCTCCCCGAGGACCACGTCCTCGGCGTCGGCGGTGCCTCGCAGACCCTCGCGCGCATCCAGCTCACCCGTCGTGCGGTCACCGGACTCGACATCGGCACCGGATGCGGCATCCAGGCCCTACGTCTGCGGCGGCTCGTCGATCGCGTCGTCGCGACCGACGTCTCGGAGCGCGCGCTCCGCTTCACCCGTCTGAACGCCCTCCTCAACGACGTGGACGGCATCGAGACGCGCCACGGCTCGCTGTTCGACCCCGTCGCCGGCGAGACGTTCGACCGGATGGCATCCAATCCGCCCTTCGTCATCACGCCGCGGGTCGCGGGGGTCCCCGCCTACGAGTACCGCGATGGCGGCATGGAGGGCGACGCGCTCGTCGCCGCGGTGATCGGCGGAGTGGGAGCGCACCTGTCCCCCGGCGGGGTGGCGCAGTCGCTCGGCAACTGGGAGTACCGGGGTGAGGAGTCGGGCCTCGACCGGGTGAGGGGATGGGTGGATGCCGCCGGCGAGGCGCTCGACGCCTGGGTCATCGAGCGCGAGGTGCTGGACCCCCTCGCCTACGCCGAGCTGTGGGTGCGCGACGGCGGGACCGTGCCGGGTACCCCGGAGTACGCGCGTCTCATCGACGCGTGGCTGGAGGACTTCGCCGCGCGCGGGGTCACCGGCGTCGGCTTCGGCTACGTCCTGCTGCGGCGTCCGCTCGCGGGCGGTCCGACCCTCGCGCGGTACGAGCGCGTGCCGGGCGGCGGCGAGGCCTCGTTCGGCCCGCACCTGGCGGCATGCTTCGAGGCCCACGACCGTGCGGCCCTGCTCGACGACGCCGGGCTGGAGGCATCCCTTCTCCTCGTCGCT
>VGAV01000647.1 GCA_016870695.1 Actinomycetota bacterium
GTCCGAGGGAGACACCCCACAGCGGGAGGACGACCTGGCGGGCGGAGCGGACCGCCGACAGCGACGCCGCGGCCAGGCCGAGGCGGGCCAGCACGCCGCGGGAGCGCCACATCGTCCGGAAGACGCCGACGCGCTCCACGGCCGGGATGGATCCGGTGACGGGCTCGCCGCTGTCCTCTCCCTCCACGGGACGATCACCCGCCGCATCGCCGTCGGTCGGGATGCCGGGAGCCCGGGCTCCGCGACCGGCGGGCACGGCCACGGCGCGCTCCGGGTCGGGGCCGAGGAACACCAGCAGGATCATGGCCACCTGGCAGACCGCGAAGAACACGACCGACGCGTTCTCGTCGCCGAAGACGCCCAGCAGCGCGGCCGAGATGAACGGGCCGACGAACATGCCGAGCCGGAACGTCCCGCCGAGCAGCGACAGGGCGCGGGCGCGGAAGTGCAGGGGGACGCGCGTCGTCATGAACGAGTGCCGGGCGAGGGCGAAGCACGCGGCGCAGAACCCGATGAGGAACACGGCGGCGGCGAAGAGCGCCAGGGTTGGGGCCGTCACGATCCCGACGAGACCCAGCAGCACGACGATGCCCGCGGTACCCATGGTGAGGCGTTCGCCGAAGCGCGCCACCGCCCAGCCGGCCGGGATGTTGCCGCAGAGCTGTCCGACGACGAGCGCGGCTGCGACGAGGGCTGCGACGGCGACGTCGGCGCCGAGGCGGTTCGCGATCACCGGGATGAGCGGGATCACCGCCCCCTCGCCGACGGCGAAGAGAAGGGTGGGGCCGTAGATCATCGGCGCGAAGCGCACCAGCACGTTCCGGGGAGAGTCGGCTGTCACCGTCTCCACGATAGGCTCATTTCAAATGCTCGAACTCGATCTGACCGCCGACATCCAGGCTCTGCGCTCGACCTTCGCCGATATCCAGGCCGTGGTCGACGTCGATGCACTCACCGCCGACATCGCCCGTCTCAGCGAGGAGGCCGGCGCCCCCGACCTCTGGGACGACGTGGACAACGCCCAGAAGGTGACGAGCCGTCTCAGCCACCGTCAGGCGGAGCTCAAGCGCATCACCGAGATCGGGCAGCGGCTCGACGACCTCGAGGTGCTCGTGGAGCTCGCCAACGAGATGGACGACGAGGACTCCGCCGAGGAGGCCCGCCGCGAGCTCGCCTCGCTGCAGGACGTCATCGGACAGCTCGAGGTGCAGACCCTCCTCGACGGGGAGTACGACGCGCGCTCCGCCGTCGTCACGATCCGCTCCGGCGCCGGCGGCGACGACGCCACCGACTTCGCCGAGATGCTGCTGCGCATGTACCTGCGCTGGGCCGAGCGTCACAAGTACCCCGTGAAGGTCATGGACACGTCGTACGCCGAGGGCGCCGGCATCAAGTCCGCGACCTTCGAGATCGACGTGCCCTACGCCTACGGCACCCTCTCGGTCGAGGCCGGCACCCACCGCCTCGCCCGCATCAGCCCCTTCGGCGGCGCCGACAAGCGGCAGACGAGCTTCGCCGCGGTCGAGGTC
>VGAV01000648.1 GCA_016870695.1 Actinomycetota bacterium
AGCTGGTCCAGCGCGCGATCGAGGCGTCAACGATCGCGCTCGACCAGTCCGCCTCGCGCATCCTGGAGCTCGAACGGCTGGAGACGCTGCACCGCGTCTACTGGCCGAAAGCCCTCGCCGGCGACGTCGCCGCATTCGACCGTGTCCGCCGGATCGCGGAGGACCGGCAGCGCCTGATCGGCGAGCCGACCCGCGTGAAGAACGCCATCACCGACGCGCTCGAGAAGTCCCTCGCCGCGCTCGAGCTGCAGGACGCCGACGAGGCGCTCGTCGCGTCCTGCCGTCAAGTCGCCCGCCAGATCGACCACGCCGTCGCGAACGGCACCTCGCTCGAGGCGACGAAGGCGCTGTACCTGCTGCCGCACCTGTGGAACGGGCTCCGCGAGCTCGGCGCAACACCGGCCGCGCGCGCGGCGCTGCAGGCATCCGTCCCGACGCCGGATGCCGCGGCCGAGACGGACGCACCGAAGGGAGGTCCCGTTGACCTCGGTGACTTCAAGCAGCGGCGTCGAGGCGGGGGAGTCTGAGTACTCCGACCTCGTCGGCTCCGAAATGCCGCGCCTGTGGACGCGGCCGCTGCGCCCGCTCACCGAGGAGACCTCCCTCGGCTTCGAGGTCATCGAGTTCGCACGCCTTTTCCTCGGCATCGCGCTCTACCCGTGGCAGAAGTGGCTGCTCATCCACGCGCTCGAGCTCAACACCGACGGCACCTTCCGCTTCCGCCGCGTGATCGTGCTCGTCGCGCGCCAGAACGGGAAGAGCCTGCTCGCCGCGGTGCTCGCCGCCTGGTGGCTGTTCGTCGACTCGGACCGGTTCGAGGACCGACTGCCACCGTTCCGCTTCAAGGTCCTCGGCACCGCGCAGAACCTCGACACCGCCCAGGACGTGTGGAACCTCACCGGCCGGTGGTGCGACATCGAGAACGAGGGCCACGTCCCCGCGCTCGCCGGCCTCGTGCAGAAGCTGCAGCGCAAGAACGGCCAGCCCGGCATCTACCTCCGCAACGGGGCCCACTACGAGGTCCGCGCCGCGTCCCGAAAGGGCGGCCGCGGCAAGGCGGCCGCGCGCGTCCTCATGGACGAGATGCGCGAGCAGCAGACGTTCGACGCCTGGGACTCCGTCGCCCAGACCACCAAGGCCATCTTCAACTCGCAGCTGTGGGGCATCTCGAACGCCGGCGACGTGCGCTCGGTCGTGCTCCGCAAGCTGCGCGACAACCTGCTCGCCGAGATCGAAGCGTGGCTCGAGCGCGGCATCGATGAGCTCGAGGCGTACGCGAACGGCGAGATCGCCGCGTCGACGTCGGCCCTCTTCGAATGGTCAGCGCCCGACGGGTGCGCGCTCGACGACGTCGACGCCATCCTGCAGGCCAACCCCAGCATCGGGCACGGCGAGATCACCGTCGAGATGTGCCTGCAGGACTCGCGCGACATGCTCGAAGCGAGCTACCGCACCGAGGTCCTCTGCCAGTGGGTGACGTCCAAGGTGCGTTCCTTCATCGCACCGAAGGACTGGCGATTGCGGCACG
>VGAV01000649.1 GCA_016870695.1 Actinomycetota bacterium
TGGCATCCCCTCCCGCGTCCGCGGGATCCGCCGAGCCCGCACGGACGCGCTGGGGGGTCGTGCAGGTGGCCGAGCTGCTGTCGCGCCTGCCGCAGTTCGCCGACATCCGCGTCGAGGTCCTGCACGGCAAGATGCCCGCCGACCAGAAGGACGCGGTGATGCAGGCCTTCGCGCGCGGCGACATCGACGTGCTCGTCGCCACGACGGTGATCGAGGTCGGCGTCGACGTGCCCAACGCCTCGACCATGGTCATCCTCGAGGCGGACCGGTTCGGGGTCTCGCAGCTCCACCAGCTGCGCGGTCGCGTCGGCCGTGGCGGCCTCCCGGGGCTCTGCCTCCTCGTGACCGAGGCCTCGCCCGGGTCCTCGTCCCGGGCCCGCGTCGATGCCGTCGCACGCACACTGGACGGCTTCGAGCTCGCCGAGGTCGATCTCGAGCTGCGCGGCGAGGGCGACGTGCTGGGGGACCGGCAGTCGGGTGCCCGGTCCTCGCTCCGCATGCTCCGCGTCGTCACGGACGCCGCCCTCATCACGGAGGCCCGGGCGGAGGCCGAGCGGGTGCTCGACGACGACCCCGCCCTGCAGCGGCATGCGGGTCTGGCGGCGGCGCTGGAGCGCCGTGTCGGCGTGGAAGAACGTGCGGCCCTCGCCAAGTCGTGACCGCCGCGGCCCTGGGTAGGCTGAGTCCATGAATCCGCGGATCGCTGTGGTGCCCGGCTCGTTCGACCCGCCCACCCTCGGCCACCTCGACGTCATCCGTCGTGCCGCGTCCCTCTTCGACCAGCTGCACGTCCTCGTCGTGCACAACCCCGGCAAAGAAGCGATGCTGCCGATCGCGCAGCGTCAGGCGCTGTTGGAGCAGTCCATCGCCGAGGCGGGCGTCGAGGGCGACGTCGTCGTCGCGTCGTGGAGCGTGGGACTGCTCGTCGACTACGCCACCGACGTCGGGGCGCAGGTGCTCGTGAAGGGCATCCGGTCGCAGGTCGACGTGGCGTACGAGACGCCGATGGCGATCGTCAACCGCGACCTCGCGCACGTCGAGACGGTGTTCCTGCTGCCCGACCCTGCGCACGCGCTGGTCTCCAGCTCGCTGGTGCGGCAGGTGGCGGGGCTCGGCGGCGACGTGTCGCCGTACGTGCCGCCGGCGGTCGCGCGCTTCCTCGACACGGGGTCGCGCGGCCTCTGACCCGGCCCGCGTGTCGGAGGGCGCGGGTAGCATGGACGACCGTGAGAACCCACCGACCCGGCCCTTTCCAGCTCCCCGTGCGCGACATCGTCCGCAAGCCGGGTGAGATGCGCGAGCACGAGCTCGAGATCCCCGCCCCCGAGAAGTGGGGCGAGGGCCTGGTGGCCGTCCCCGAGGCCGAACCGCTCGACATCGACGTGCGGCTCGAATCCGTACACGAGGGCATCCTCGTGTCCGGCACCGTCGACACGACCGCCGTGGGCGTGTGCGGGCGCTGCCTGACCGACATCGAAGAGCCTGTCGAAGTCGAGTTCCAAGAACTTTTCACGTATCCTGGGGAC
>VGAV01000650.1 GCA_016870695.1 Actinomycetota bacterium
CCTGCACGCGGAAGGCGACGACCTCGTCGCCCTCCGCCAGCTCTCCGGAACCGCCGACGGCGTCCGGGCCGACGGCGACGACCTCGCCGGACAGCTCGTAGCCGATGGGCACGGGGAAGGTCGCGCCCGGACGGGCCTGGGCGACGTGCTTGGCGTCAGCGGGGTTGATCCCCGCCGCACGCACGCGGATCGTGACCTCGCCGGGCCCCGGCGGGGCGACCTCGACCTCGTCGAAACGCCAGCCGTCGATCGGCCCGGGCTGCGGCGCCGTCCACCTCATCGCCATGGCATCCACCTCTCGTCGTCGTGTCGGAGCGCGTCGGGCGCGTCAGAAGCCGAGGCGCCCCAGCTGCTTCGGGTCGCGCTGCCATTCCTTGGCGACGCGCACATGCAGCGAAAGGTACACCCGGCCGCCGACGAGCGGCTCGATGCCCTTGCGCGCGCGGGCGCCGACGTCGGCGAGACGCGAGCCCTTGCGGCCGATGATGATCGCCTTCTGGCTGTCGCGCTCCACGACGATGTTGGCGTAGACGTCGGTGAGGTCGCTGTCCTCGCGGGGGGCGACGTCGTCGACGGTGACCGCGATCGAGTGGGGCAGCTCGTCGCGCACGCCCTCCAGCGCCGCCTCGCGGATGATCTCGGCGATGCGGTCCTCGAGGGTCTCGTCGGTGACCACGTCGTCCGGGTAGAGCGCGGGGCCCGTGGGCATGAGGGCGAGCAGCTCGTCACTGAGGACGTCCAGCTGGTCGCGGGTGACCGCCGACAGCGGGATGACCGCGTCCCAGTCCTCACGAAGCGCGTCCACCTCGATGAGCCGCTCGGTGATCTGCTCCCGGTTCGCGGCGTCGGTCTTCGTCACCAGCGCGACCTTCTTCGCGCGCGGATAGCCCGACAGCGACTCGGCGATGCGCCGGTCTCCCGGACCCACCTTCTCGTTCGCGGGGGCGCAGAAGGCGATGACGTCGACGTCGCCGAGCACCTGCTCGACGAGGTCGTTGAGGCGCTGGCCCAGCAGGGTCCGGGGACGATGGATGCCAGGAGTGTCGACGACTACCAGCTGTCCGCCGGGGCGGTTGACGATGCCGCGGATGGCGCGGCGCGTCGTCTGCGGCTTCTCGCTCGTGATCGCGACCTTCTCGCCCACGAGGGCGTTGGTCAGCGTCGACTTGCCGACGTTGGGCCGCCCCACGAAGGTGACGAATCCGGAACGGGTCGTGTCGGTCATCTCTCGGTCCTCTCGCGGACGTTCTCGTCGTCGGGGTCGTGGTCGTCCGCGTCGGCGCGCTCGACGAAGACGGTGGCGATGCCGCGGTTGCGGCCGCGCGAGGCCCCGCCGGTCATGAGGAGCCCGGAGTGCTCCGCCGTCGCCCCGGGTTGGGGGATGCGGCCGAGCGCCTTGCCGAGCAGGCCGCCGATGGAGTCGACGTCCTCGTCGTCGAGCTCGAGGCCGAACAGGTCGCCGACCTCGTCGAGACCGAGGCGGGCGCTGACGCGGTAGCGGCCCTCCTCGAGCTCGACGACCTCG
>VGAV01000651.1 GCA_016870695.1 Actinomycetota bacterium
GAGCGCCAGATGGGCGGCGATCCCGTTGAAGACCGGGGAGTACCCGGTCCACTGGGAGGGGACGCAGCTGGCCGACAGGTGCACGTGGTGACTCCCGGTGGCCCACACCCACTTGGCGACGACGACGTCCTGTCCGTCGTCGCCCGGGTAGGCGAAGATGATCCGTCGACCGCGGGCGGGGGACCCGTCGGGCGAGGGATGCGACAGGTCGACCGCGATCACGTACGCGCCGTCGTGCTGGGCACCGGCGGCTCGGACCGCCGCCGCCGCGGCATCCGTCAGGGGAGCGGTGCTCGCCACCGAGGTCAGCACGAGGTTGGGGACGAATCCGTCCGGGCGTTCGACCGGTGTCAGGACGAGGTCGGCCCCGTCGAACGCGGACGTCTCGAGCCGGCCCGGGTAGGTGACGTGCGCATGGGGCGTCTCCGCGACGAGGACGGCGGACTCGCGAGTGGCGGGACCGGTCGAGAACTTCATGGGCGACCCTTCGGACGCACGTCGTCGCCGCGAAGCACGCGGTACCACGCGGGCAGGAGGAAGGGCGGGAGCCAGAAGAAGCCGACGATGGCCACGACCAGCAGCACCGCCGCGACCGCCAGGAGGACGAGCAGGAGCGGGCGGGAAGCCGCAGCCATGGAGGTGGCGACCGACGCCGTCGTGAACGACAGGCCGAGCCACAGCCACGCGAAGCCGATGGTGCTTCCGTACCCGCGGCGGACGCGGATCCAGCCTTTCCACACGCCGCTGTAGGCCACCACGCCGAGCGCGAGGAAGGCGATGCCGACGATCAGGCCGGCGGTCACAGCTGGTCTCCGGCGGGTCCGTGCGCCGCACCCAGCGGACCCGGCGCCATGATGGTCTCGTTCTCGCCGCGGATGCTGTCCACCGCTCTCTGCGACACCTGCTGTCCTCCCCATCCACCGGCGACGCCGCCGATCACCCCGCCCACGATGCCGCCGATGATCGTCCCGGGTCCCGGGAACACCGACCCGATGCTCGCGCCGAGCAGCGCACCGCCCCACGCGCCGCCGGCGCCGCCGGCGACAGAGCTCGTGCCGACGACCGCCGTGTCCACCCACGCCTCCTGCTGACGCTGTTCCTCGCTCCAGTCCGGGTGGCGGGTGAGGGTGTCGTTGTAGCTCTCGCCGTAGACGCTCCAGTAGGTCAGGCCCGCACCCACCACCGACAGCGCCTTACCGGCGTGCCCGGCCCAGGCGGGCGGCGTCCCGATCTCGGCGGGGGCGAACTTCGGCTGCCCGTTCCACCCCGGCAGGCCGCCGAGCGCCGGGGGAGCGTCGGGCAGGAGGTTGCTCTCCAGCATCCACGTGCCCGACGGGCGCTGCACCCAGATCTGCCCGTCGATGCGGGAGCGGGGCCAGGTGGGCTCCAGATCACCCGCGGTGAGCCGGATCTCGTCCGGCAGCATCGCCCCCGGGCCGGGCACCATCAGCGTGCCGCGGTAGCGCTGCAGCAGCTCGCTCGCGAGACCCTGGACCGCCGACCCGGCGTTGCCGGTCACG
>VGAV01000652.1 GCA_016870695.1 Actinomycetota bacterium
CACGCCGGGCTCGGCTTCGGGTTCAAGTGGAACATGGGCTGGATGAACGACTCGCTGCAGTACATCGGGCGGGACCCGATGTACCGCTCGCACCACGAGGGGGAGCTGGCGTTCTCGTTCGTCTACGCGTTCAGCGAGAACTTCATCCTGCCGATCAGTCACGACGAGGTCGTGCACGGCAAGGGCTCCCTGTTCGGCCGCATGCCGGGCGATCACTGGCAGAAGCTCGCGAACATGCGCGCGTTCCTGGCCTACATGTGGGCGCACCCGGGCAAGCAGCTGTTGTTCATGGGCCAGGAGTTCGGCCAGATGTCCGAGTGGTCCGAGGCCCGCGGCCTGGACTGGTGGATGCTGGAGCAGCCCTCGCACGCGCAGCTGCAGGCGTTCGTCGCCGAGCTCAACCGCGTCTACCGGGCTCAGGCCCCGCTGTGGTCGCGCGACCACGACGGCGCCGCGTTCTCGCGACTGGGCGCACCGGCCTGGAACCCCAACGTCCTGGCCTTCGCCCGGCGCGACCACCACGGCAACACCGTCGCGGCCGTCTGCAACTTCTCCGGCACGCCGCTGAACGACTTCCCGCTCGACCTGCCCGAGGCGGGGACGTGGACCGAGGTCCTCAACAGCGACGCCGAGGCCTTCGGCGGCTCGGGCCAGGGCAACCTGGGGTCCATCACCACCGACGCCCGCGGCAGCGCGGTCCTCACCCTGCCGCCGCTGGGCGTGCTCTGGCTGCAGCACGGCGCCGGCGCCTGACGCGTCGCGCATGACGAAGGCCCCGACCATCCGGTCGGGGCCTTCGTCATGGGGTCTCAGAACAGCAGCGAGGCCAGTCGCGACCGGGCGCGGATGACGCGGGCGTCCTCGTCTCCGACGAGGCCGAACAGCTCGAGCAGCCGCTCCCGCACCGGCGCGCGCTCGTCGGCGGGCAGGGCGGCGAACAGCTCCAGCAGACGGCCGAAGGCGTCGTCGACGTGGCCGCCGCTGAGGTCGAGGTCCGCGACGAGGAACTGCGCCTCCGGGTCGAGGGGGGCGGCGGCCGCGGCCGCCCGTGCGGCGGTGAGGTCCGCGCCCTGGACGCGCGCGAGCAACCGGACCTGTCCGAGGCCGGCGCGGGCGTCGGCGTCGCGGGGGTTCTCCGCGAGGGCGCGCTCGTAGGCGTCGGCCGCGTGCGCGTAGTCGCCCTCCTCGATGGCCGCGAACGCCTCGGCGTGCAGCGGCGGCAGCGGAGCCTCGGCGGGGTCCTCGTCGACGGGCGCACCCTCGACCGGGACGACGCCCGTGACGCCGTTCTGCGCGGCGACCTGCAGCAGCTGGGCGAAGACGTCGCGCACCTGCTGCTCCGGGACGACGCCGGTGAACAGCGGCACCGGCTGACCGCCCACGAGCGCGACGACCATGGGGATCGACTGCGCGCGGAAGCCCTGGGCGAGCTGCGGATTGGCGTCCACGTCCACCTTGGCGAGGACGAGGCGCCCGCCGAGCTCGACGACGACCTTCTCAAGCACGGGGCTCAGCTGC
>VGAV01000653.1 GCA_016870695.1 Actinomycetota bacterium
GTCGTGGGATGGAGCCGTTCCGCCATCGCGGCCAGCGTCGTGCGCAAACGCCCCGGCGACAGTCCCGGCGACACCTCCACCGCCAACTGGTCGAATTCGCCCTTCCGCCCGGGAGGGACCCGCGCGCCGACATCCGCGATGACGCGGACGTGCGACCGGGACAGCGCCCCCGCCTCCCAGGCGGCGACGACCCCCGGCAGGGAGGATGACAGCGTCATCGCCTCGTCGATCTGCCGCTGGACGGACCGGTCCGACAGCGCGGTCGCCGCCGCGATCTCCGACGCCACCTCTCGCAACGCCATCTCGGAGGCCCGCACGTGGGACCTCTGCCCTGCCATCGCCTCCTGGGCGTACCGGCCCGCCGCCGCCAACGCCCGCACCCGCCGCGCCTCCGCTGCGGCGACCGCCGCCTCGGCCGTCACGACCTCGTCGACCACTCTGGCGAGGGCGTCGAGTGCCGGGAGGCCGGGCGGCGCGGGAGGCGTGGAAATCATGCCCCCACGCTAGGGAGAGGCGCAGACGAAGACCAGGTCGAAATACCTTTCCGTGGACAACTCACCGCGGTTTGCGCTTGGGGGGGACCTGTCCCGAGGCGCGCATCCGTCAGGCCGCGCCCGGGGTCCGCGAGCGACTCTCACTCGCAGCCGATGCCGTCCCCGTCGCGATCGAGGTGCTTCCCATAGCCCGGGTCCCCCACGCGGATCGGCGCCGCGCCGGCGTTCCGCACCGCGGTGCAGTTGTCATAGGACACCTTCACCGGGGCAGCCGGGGCAGGCGGGGCGACGGGCGCCACCGACGCCACCGGAGCGGGAGCCGTCTCGACCACGGGCGCCGGGGCGGTCTGCGCCACGACTCGCCCCTCCAGGTCCGCGATGGTGGCGGCCCGGGCATCGAGCTCGGCCTGGGCCGCTTCCGCGTCCGTCTTCATCCGGCCCAACTCCGCGCTCAGAGCGGACAGTTCCGCGCGGGCGTCGTCACGCTGATCCTCCCAACGCGCGGCGTCCGTCTGCGCCTTCGTGGCCGCGCTCCGCGCCTCGTCGGCCTCCGTCTCCAGCACGGCGACCTGGCTCGTGAGAGACGCCGCCTCGCTCGCGGAGCCGGAGCCACCGGCGGCGGCACCGATGATGACACCGAGAACCAGGGCGGAACCCGCGACGAGGGCCCCCGTCCGGCGTGAGATCGGCCGCTTCAGGAACGGGCTCCGCTTCGCGGAGGTCTCCGCCGACGGCACCCAGGCCATCCCGTCCCAATACTGCATCCGCCCGTCGGCGTGAGCGGCCGGGTACCATCCCGCGGCGGGCAGGCTCGACTCAGACATCTTTTCCCCCAACTGCGACGACGTCCACGTCGTCGCGACATGTGCGCCTCCGAACGGCGCACCCCCGCGGTCATTCTGCCGTCTTCCTGACCTCGCCTCCAACGGGAAGGGACAGCGCGAGCCCGTGGCATCCCCTCTGCCCCTTCTCGACCCCCACCCGGCCCGCCGCGCCCGGGATCATGACAGGCTCGACCAAAGGG
>VGAV01000654.1 GCA_016870695.1 Actinomycetota bacterium
GGAGATCTACGTGCAGCACGGCCGCGAGCAGCTGGACCCCTGGACCTCGCGCGCCTTCGCCGTCGCCGACCACCAGGTCGCGCACGTCTACGTCCCGGATGCCGCCGACATCGGCGGCGTCGCCGCGCTGCTGCGCGGGTTGGAGGGGGTCGACGAGGTGCTGGACCGCGAGGGGCAGGCCCGGTACGGACTGGACCACGAGCGCGCCGGGGAGCTCGTCGTGGTGGCCGAGCCCGGTGCGTGGTTCACCTACTACTTCTGGCTCGACGACGACCGCGCGCCGGAGTACGCCCGCGGTGTCGACATCCACCGCAAGCCCGGGTACGACCCGGCGGAGTTGTTCTTCGACCCGGCGGACCGGCTCGCGAAGGCGAAGGCCGGCGCCAATCTGGTGAAGAAGAAGGTCGGGCTGCGGTACGCGATGAGCACGGTCCCGCTCGACCCCGCCTGCGTGCGCGGCACCCACGGGCGCCTGCCGTCGTCCCGGGCCGACGCGCCGATGCTCCTCACCTCGGACGCGGCGCTGCTGCCCGACGGAGCGGAGTCGGTCGCCGCCACGGACGTCCGCGACCTGCTGCTGCGCGCGCTCGGCGCGGCGGGCTGACGCCCGCGCCGGCGCCCGCGCCGGGGACAGGCGCCGCGCCGGGGACAGGCGGATCCGGCGCGGATCCGCCTGTCCCGGCCGCGCCGCCTGTCCCGGCCACCGCCCCCCGCACACGCGGGAGGGGCCGGACGCTCGCGCGCCCGGCCCCTCCTCATCGCTTCCCGCTGATCGCCCCCGCGTCAGCGCTGGCTGAAGGCCGCGTCGAACGCGGCCCCCGACGGTTCGTACGACGACATGCGCTGCACGAACGCGAGAGCCTCGGGAGCCCCCACGAGGCGGTCCATTCCGGCGTCCTCCCACTCGACCGACAGCGGGCCGTCGTAGCCGATCGCGTTGAGCATGCGGAAGGCGTCCTCCCACGGCACGTCGCCGTGGCCGGTCGAGATGAAGTCCCAGCCGCGGCGCGGGTCCGCCCACGGCAGGTGCGACGAGAGCCGGCCGTTGCGGCCGTTCGAGAGCCGCTTCTTGGTGTCCTTGCAGTGGACGTGGAAGATCTTGTCCCGGAAGTCCCACAGGAACGCGACCGGGTCGATGTCCTGCCACACCATGTGCGACGGGTCCCAGTTCAGCCCGAACGCGTCGCGGTGGCCGATGGCCTCCAGGGCGAGTTTCGTCGTCCAGTAGTCGTAGGCGATCTCGGACGGGTGCACCTCGTGCGCGAAGCGCACGCCCACCTCGTCGAACACGTCGAGGATCGGGTTCCACCGGTCGGCGAAGTCGCGGTAGCCGGCCGCGACCATCTCCTCCGTGGCGGGCGGGAACATCGCGACGTACTTCCAGATGCTCGACCCGGTGAACCCGGTCACGGTCTTCACGCCGAGCTTCGCGGCGAGCCGTGCGGTGTTCTTGAGCTCCTCCGCTGCGCGCCGGCGCACGCCCTCGGCATCCCCGTCGCCCCAGACG